>CAZISK010000251.1:0-9338 GCA_964541355.1 uncultured Candidatus Obscuribacterales bacterium | reverse complement strand
CGCCAATGACGGTGAGCACCATCGTCAACTTCTTTCGCGAGTACTTCTTGAGGTTGGCGACACCATTGATAGAGGCATACAGGTTGGCGTCGTTGAGACCCCAGTATGTGACGATAAGCACGAGTGCGGCTAGATAGGAGGCGTCGCCCAGGGCGTACCTGGTCATTAGGCCGCTGGCTGCTTCGAAGTTGGTGATACCAGTCTCTCGGGCAAGCATCCATCCAGTAACCGGGAACAGAATTTGACCTATAGTTATTGATATCATTAACGGTATCACCGTACAGATCAGTCGAGGCTTTGCATATCGCCAGTAGTCGGGCTCATTACCCCAGGCTGTGTTGCCTATGATTAGCGCGGAGACGACGGTTAGCGCCTGCGGCATTCCTACGTGCGGTTCGACCGACATCACCGTCGTTGGGGTGTGTTGGAGCGCTTTGAAAAAGGTGATGGCAATCCACACGATCAAAACCGGAGCGGCGAGGTAACCCGCGAAATTAGCAACACCGCTGAATCCGAATAAGTTGTTGACCGACATAACGAATGCGATTATTACGGAAAGCATCATCGTATCTATAGGTATTTCGAAAATGCCTTTCAATCCGTTAGCTAATAACAAGGCCGCCAAGCCATACCAGGCGAGCGATATCCAGGCGACGTTGACAGAGACGAGTATTGATCCGATTCGCCCAAACAACGAGCGTGTCATGAGCGCATAAGTCTGCCCGCTTATCGTACCGAGATGGCAGGCCGGAATGCTGTACGTAAGGAGAATGACCAGACTGACGGCGGAGCAGAGGAGGACCTGAATCAAAGTCAGCCCATACTGGTACCAGTAAAAACCCGAGAGTACCGCTGGAAATCCGGTGACCATCGTGATCCAGAGCAAACCCATGATCAGTGGACCGCGGCGCTCGGACAACGGCACGATGTCCGTCGTGTGATCGTTGCTGTTGATTGCTTCGCCGAGCCTGCTGTGTTCGAGGTCCACGATCGCTTTCCATTGCGGGAACTCTGGGACTTTAAGCACCTGAGGAACATTACCACATTGCGAAGGGGCAATTTGAATTAAAACAACATGCAATAGTGACCTATAGAGGTCCCGCTGATGCAGTCCCTTGCTAGAAAACGAGGATTGCGGTGATCCCGTGAAAACATGCCCGACTGGAGCTGTTGATGACCACGCCGATAGAGTCCCAGGAGTTCGCCACGCGCTACCGCATCGATCGGCGATTAGGCGAGGGCGAAATTGGAATTGTCTATGAGGCTTTCGATCAGCTTCTCGATAAAACGGTAGCGCTCAAGGTCTTATCGCATACAGTTACAGAACGACTGTCCATTCGCCTTCAGACTGAAGCGAGGGCGACCGGCATGCTGAATCATCCTAATATTGTGATGGTGCTGGACTTTGGAATTACAGAGCAGCAGCAACCATATATGGTGATGGAGTATTTGGTCGGAACTAGCCTGGCTGATCTGCTCAAGCGAAGAGATTTCAATCCGTCGACGAAATGTGTGATCTATTCCAGGCCAACCTCGACCAAGATTCCAGTAGTCCCGTTGAAGCTTCTCCACCTGACGACGCGAGATTTCGCGACTTCCTACCAGGGTGATGGGGCTAACTGTGGCAGGCGTTTGTTGCCTCACTGCGCTTTTTTCGTTCATGTTGTTAACCAGATTCCTGATCGGCCGACGAGCAATTCTGTGAAGGAGCAAAAACTCATTCATGGTCAGGACCTGGAGAGCGCGAGCCGAGAACAGGAGCGCGAACGGGCAGAAGACACCATAGTTCTAGACAAGACGAAACACGTGAAAGCCCAACGCAATCAAAAGTATCCAGGTTGTTGACCGTGTCGAACTGGTTGCAACCAACGTGGATGATGAAGATCTAAAGGACTGTCGTTTCCGCAAATATGCCAATGTTGACCGGATGGTGATCTCCAGTCCGTTTGTCAAAGGAAGCGGTTTCAAGTATCTCGACCACCTCAGGCTGAAGTATCATCTCGTACTTGAAAACTGCCCGCTCAAGGATGCCGAATTGAAATATCTGAGAAGTCAGAAGGATCTGGTGAAGATCAGATTCCTGGCGATCAATGAACTTGAAGGATGGGGCTTTGACGCAGTATGACCTTGACCATGCAGAGTTCAGAAAGTCGAGACTCTCCCTAGCCCTTGCCTTTCAAGGCGATGGAAAGAGCGGTGTCCAGAGCCGGTCCGAGTTCCAGACACAGTCTTGATATCTCGGATGCCACCACTGAGTCAAAGTGATCGAAATCAAAGGCGAGCATCTTGGTGAATGGTTGGCAACCATATAGTCCGGTTCGAAACTCGTAACCAGGCCAGCCGGCGATCGTTTCGTGACACGAATCTATGAACGGCTTTGTGACCGCCTTGCGTTTGATCCTTGTACCTGGAATCTCAGTTGTATGGAAGATGTGGAGAGCAATTGGCAGCTCTCCGGTTTTCCACTGCTTGACACCCAGGGAAGTTTCAACATGAATTCCTTGCTTGTCCTGATTGAACCAGTGCGGGCGAAAAACATGCAGCGTTACGGATTCTGGTGCAAGAGGCGGATACGGGTAGCAGTGAACCGTGTAGAGCCAGTCACGTGCAAACCAATCCTCTTCGGACAGACGAGCCGCAGCGGCTTCAAGAAGCTCGGCGGCACGAACGAGATCGTAAGCGGATTTCGTCGCAGTTGGCATGACACTTGATTTTGAAAATAGCGATTGCTACTCAAGCATTAACGCATGCGCAAGTTGCTCGCGCATGCGTTATACGATTGCGTAAGGCGCCGATATTAGTATCTGCGTCCGCCGCCACCGCCGCCTTTTGGCTTCGGTTGCGAGATGCTGACGGCTAATTGACGTCCTTCGACTTCTTTACCATTAAGCCCCTTAATGGCGGCTTCTGCTTCGGCCTGGGTGGACATCTCGATGAACGCGAATCCGCGTTTTCTACCAGTGTCTCGATCTGTAGGGATGGAGCAAGAGACGACAGTCCCGTGCTCTCCGAACAGTTGTTCAAGGTCCGTTTCAGAGAGTTTGAATGAGAGATTTCCAACAAACAGTTTGTTATTCATGCCAGTTACCGAAATAAGAAAGTACTGCGTGGATTGTCGCATATCGGCGGCCTATTTTTTTAACAGTCCTAACCTTTCGTAACTTTTTTAAAGTGACTTTGGAAGATTTATCGCCTAGAAGCCTTGTCTGTCAAGGATTTTCACCGTTTACCAAATAAGTGCGGTGTATTTACTTTAGGCTCTATTCGTATGTGCGATGTGGCTAAGTTGCATGTCTTTCAGTGCAAGCCAAGTAGCATCTGGGAGTTACCTAAAGATATTTAAGCTGAATCCATATTCTGGAAAGAGCATCAACCACCCATAGACCGTGGCGCTAGCCAGGAGCAGCAAGGCAGCTCCGATGAGCGCTCCTCGATAGCGTCCGCCCGCAAGAGCTAGCCCACCCATGACGAGGGTGGCGATAGCGGCTTCTGAAGGAAACAGATATCGTCCTTGCGCCGGTCCGGCGGAATTGAGAAAGGCCGACGAAATCATCGTTAGAGCGAAGCTCACCGCCAAAGAGATCGCCATCACTGCAAAACAGGCAAGCTCTATTCGATGCTGCTTGAAAAGTGTGGATAGGTCGGTCCTTACACCACGGGCAATAGCTAAGACATAGCCCAGGCTTGCCAATCCCATCATCCACGAAAACCATTTATAGAATCGCCCAGGCAACAAGCTGTCCATATTGCCGAATGCCCCCCAGAAGGTGACGAAGAGGAGAAATCGCCAATTGGCATTGTCAATGAGAGGCCATTTGTACATATTCTCCGCGATGCCATATGCCTGCAGCCACGCGCGTAGCATGGTTTTCGTCCCGAGCAGGTCGCCTTCGAAGAGAATGTAGTTCTTAATCAATAGAGGTGCTGCTACGAGCGCTGCTATCAACCATGCCAACCCGACTCGACGCGCAACTACCAACTTCGACTGCTGGTTGATAGACAAAGAGAGCAGAACAGATAACGCTGCGATTGGAAACAGAGAGAAGCCGGTCGGTTTGCAAGTTGCCTGCAGACCGCATAGCAAGCCTAGTCCGACTGCATGGACCGGCGTGACGCCGAATTTGATCATTCTTACGCAGAGATATAACAGCCAGGAGGACACTGCAACTGAGGTACTGTCATTGTTTGTATAGGCACCTACAAAGACAAGTTGCGGGTGAAAAACCATGAAGAGCGGCACCGCGTACGATACTATTCGCGATTTTGTGAAAAGCTCCTTGCCTATTCCGTACGCGGCAATCACGGCTACGATTGAAGCGACTATGCTGCCGAAACGAAAAGCCAGGGCCGGGTCGAACCAAGGAAGCAGATGCGCGCATACGAGGTGCGGAAAGTAGCTGAGCGTGGCGAGGGCGCCGTAATATGCCGCATGCGGGTCTGCCATTACATCGGCAATGGCCGGCAGACGATGCGCTTGCCAGACGAACTTCAGAACCCAATAGTGCGCCCCTTCGTCGGGCGCTTTACTGATGGGAATGATGAATAGCCAGGGCAGGCGAATGGCTGCACAAAGAACAGCCAATACAACTATATCGATCCAGGTTCTTCCAAAAGTGGGTGAGCCTGCTGCCAATCCCTGGCTGGTCTGCCTGTTGGCAGCCTCGTCAATGTGATTCTCCTGATTGATCAGTACGTTGGTAGCCACAACCTTAACCGTTCAAGTAATCAGGGCTCTTTCACCTGTTAAGGCGAAGATTCCATTGTTAGTCCGGGCTGGTCGCCACCGCCAGCAGTGAGCCGCCGAAATTGAGATCTCTCATTCCCATGATGCTGTGCTCCAGCCTGGAGATCGCCAACATAGCGGAGTTGATTGGTCGCAGCGGAATGCTTGTCTCGCGCCGCATAATCGCATCAATCTGCTCTTCCGTCGCGTCTTTGGCGACCTGCAGCTTGCCGCGGTGGACGATTGCTATCGGTACAAGCGGTGCCATGAAGTACACCAACTTGATTTCGTTGAAACCTGCTTCTTCAAGCGATCTCGTGAGCTCGGTCTTGTTGTAACGGCGATAGTGTCCGAAGATTTCGTCCATCACAGTCCAGAGGAACATATGGGCAGGAACGGTCAGGATTATCTTTCCGCCAGGTTTGAGCAGTTGGCGCACGCGCATCAGAGGCAGTTGATCGTCGGAAAAATGCTCCAGACAATCGAACATTCCGACCGAATCGAACTTCTGCTCCAGGCGTTTTTGCGTAAGAAAATTGGTGTTGGAGAAGGTAATGTCGGGATATCGCTTCTTGCAGATTTCGATACCATCTTCGACGATTTCCCAGCCGGTCAGGTTGGTAAAGCCTTCGTCCCAGAGATGCCCGAGTACATTTCCAGTCCCCGCGCCGATTTCCAAGAACGAAGCCTGGCGCCAGTTAGGCACGGAGCTCTTCATGAGCCGAGAGATACGCTCGTTGCGGGCGATGAACCAGAAGTGCTCTCGCTCGTTGTCGGCGATCGTTTCGTATGGATAGCGTTGAGTCTTGTCCTGAAGCGTACCAGGCGCCGAGTGCACTGAGGCGGAGCGCTCTAATGTAGGCTGTAGCGAGGTTTTGCTCATGGAGATGTGCTCTAGTTGGTGTTGCCAAGAGTTGATGCGAATTATCGATTAATGACTTTACAACATTCCTAAAGCTAAACGCTGCTTACTAAAATAGGTAAATTCTAAGTTTGACGGTATATTGCGCTGCCGGTGCGCCTGACCCACTACACGGTTGGTTTGAAGGGCTTATGAGTCAAGGGGTTCCCTTACCATTTTTCAATGTTCGCGAAAACTTCCGTCATATGTAGGGTTTGAATGCTCAGAGTCTATTTAATCTCGGATAAATCATCGAGCCGGACGAAGAGCATCGAATCGGTAATCGAGGCGACGCTTGGCCGGAGTTTCAAATCTTTGTTCGCTTAGCGATGTATGTTACTCGGAGGGAAACGTACTCCCGTTTTCGGGGATAGTTTTGTTTTTCTCGCTGTGATTAGATCGACCTAGTAGCAGGAGCCTCGGCATGAAGAGCTTTCGCGAATTTCTCCAAGAATTGAAGGATGAATATCCTGAGCTAGCGCACGGCTTGGCGAAATGCGCGAATCTAGATCGCGCATTTCGATTCCTTACTAAGGTTGGATTTTCAATCGGCGATATGGATATAGTCGCGCAAGATGAATTCACTCTCGATGTCGTGATGCCCTTCAACAATGATCTGAGAGTGCTTGTGCTCGGTGTCACCTGAGTAGGAAACTTGGCGGCGGTCGCCGTCTTCGATAAGAAGCCCACTGCGGATCAATTGTTGGACTGGCACCTCTCTCATGGTTGGCAGCCTCAGGAGTCGGAACTGAAAGATGGTCCGGAGATACTCGGCCACGCCTCCTGCCTTTCTCGCGTTTAACAGATCCCGCGCAACTGTTGATTACTCTTCACTGTTAGAAGTGCTGCTCCGAATTGAACTATGAATCTTATCCATCGGACAGATTAAAGCTGTTGATTATGCATTTTAATCACCACCAGTGGTGTGCAATTGCTCCAATGGTGGTGATTATCGGCTGATGTATGTATAAACATTGCGTCTTTACGTATCGTCAGCAAATTCCGCGTGCAATACCATATCTGGTGCGGGTTACAAATTCCGACCGAGAGATGCACCGAATATGTATAACGTAGATCCTACAAAACGCTATGAAGGACCAGAGTTTGAAGAGTATTGCATTAGCGAAGGCAAGTACCTGCCGGCCAGTCGCGATCGCACACCTTGCATCACCTGTCCATTGTTTACTCTTTGTCAGCCTGGATTCGAAGAGCAAGTCCGAAGAATACAACAAGGAGAGAATCCTAGTCTGACTGAGGGATGTGCCTTCCCGGACGGCGCACTGGAGCCTGTGAATCTTTTCGCAGGTTTGACGCAAGAGCAGGTCGATTTTGTCAAATCGAAGGTTCCAAACATATAGGAACTTTTGACTACAAGTATTCACGACGAGAAAAAGAAATTGGCTGTTGGGTTTGCAGCGGATAACAGTGGAATCTTTTTCTCAGCCAGACTCGGGAACAACATGACCAACTTTAGGTGAGCCGCTTTGTGCACTGGGACGGTTGCGATGGCATCCGTCCCGGAACACAAAGCTTAGCGGTATTGGCTCAATGGCAGAGTAACTTCCTATAGATGGTCAGGTGAGGGTTCGAATCCATGATAAATTAGATCGAAGCGCCTTCATCGGCTTTGACTATTTATGAGCGTAGACCCATCCGAAGTGTTTCTTGAATTCGTTAAGCGGCATTTTGAATCTGCCGTCGTTTTTGCCATCAAGTGCCTTGCCCTGCGAGTTGATTGGCTCGATCGGACTTCCGTCCCGACTTGATGAATATGGGTTCTTGAGCTCAACTGTATGAGTCTTCTCATCGAAGCCCGTCACGGCGAAAGCGTGAGTATGAAGTAGTGGTGACCCTTCCGGCAATTTGTCTTTTGTTTTTGATACAGCCACCACGTTTTGATCTTTCAGATTTGCATTCTTGAGATGTGATACCAGCTTGTCATTGTTAGTCGTGACAAATCCAGCCTCTCGACCTGTCAAAAGCTTCATGGACTCTGCCATGTCGCCGCCATCCTTCATTATCTCCTGGACAGGCGATCTTAGCTTTCCATCTTTACCGCTAAATTTTGCTTCCTGTCCTGATTGTGCTGCCATGTGTTTTGCATATGCCTTCTCAATGATGGCTGATTGCGACCCGCTCGAATATGTAAGGCGTTCTGCATCGGTCGGGTTGGATATTGTCACGGGCTTGTCCTTCGCGCCAGGAAAAGTCACCGTTGAGGTGCCGTCTTTATTGTCGCGAATCATATTCTTTATTGCATTCGGATTTTTTTCCAGCATTGCATTCATGGGACTGAGCACGAAGCAGCTTCCCGTCTCGCCCTGACTGTCTTCGCTCTTGAGTCTCTGCTGCTTATACGCTAAAGTGCCTTTCAATGAATCCATAAATTTGTCGCCTTCTTTAGCGAATTTTTCAATATCAATCTGACTTACATAGGTTTTTACCGACGTGTCCACTTCATCATCTTTGGTGCGCGGCACCAGCTTTTGTGGTTGAATGTAATACTGCCCCTCTGAGCCTGGTGTCATATCATCAGAAGCTTTTGAAACATCCGAGAATTTCTTATTCAGGAGTTCCAGGCTCTCGCGCTGCTCTTTACTCCAGTCCTTTCTGTCCAGTGCGGATTTTAACTCCTGGGGCGTAATCACTCTGTCGTCATTGGAATCAATGCGGCCGAAAATGCCGTTGATGGAATCAATTTTCAAACTGTCGGCTGTGTCTTTCTGGTCCAGTCTCGGCAGATTCTCGCGGACTGTTTTCAAATCCGCTCTAGTGATTCCATTTTTATCCTCCTTTTCTGCTGAGGGATCTCCCGGTTTTTCTTTTCCATCCTTCTTGCCGTCGCTGGATGCTCTCAAGCTTGCTGCAGCTTCGCTCCAGGAATCCGCTTTCAAATATGCAGTGGAAAGATAGGCTGCCCCCTCGCCGTTAGCAAGCTTCGGATTGAGCATGGCGTGACCTAGCTCTTCCTTCGTCACCTTTCCATCACCGTCGGCATCTAACTGTTTGAAATTCTTTTCCAACCAATCGATCATTCTTTCTGCAGGCTTGGGTTCGGATTTTGGATTTTTTGACTTGTCGGACTCTTCCGTCTTTTCGGATGGCTCCAACAGCCCAGTATCGTAATTCAGGTATGCGGCGACCTGGTTGGTGTCGCTTGTGGCGCTATCTCTTTTATCTTTGGTTTTATCATCTTCCGAATTTGATTTGCTGCGCCAGTCGGACATTGATTGGGGTCCGACTGTCATATTTCTGTACGCATCGAGCGAGTCCACACTCTGGGTCTGTGTGGCACTCGATTTATCACGCACTTCGTTGTCGCCCTGGGGCGGTAGTTCGGGGCTCATTTCTCTGCCGTCGCATCCGTTCTAAAAGGGGCGACAGCAACTGTACAGATACACTGTTGCAAGAATGTCGACTCGGCAACCCGCACTTAAGATTATTAAGGGGCGCATTGCCTGCGCCCTCATTCAGTGTGCGCAGGTCTTTGAGCCAACCTATATACATTGTCTGAAGTTTGTAATAGTGATCGACTAGGATTCCCAGTAGCGGTTCACGCAAAAGAAATACTAGAACCGATCAGTATAGATGGGGACCTAAGGGCGGATTTTTGTTCACCAGTAATGCTATCCGGAGGCATATCCTTCGATAGTGTGCTTTCGCAACTGTTGAAACAACAACCATACGGCTCCCCCATTGTCTGCGTTGAACTCG
>CAZISK010000250.1:0-9366 GCA_964541355.1 uncultured Candidatus Obscuribacterales bacterium | reverse complement strand
GGGTTCAAAATACTCGGAACATCGGTCGACTCGATAGACATGGCCGAGGACAGAGCTAGATTCGGTGAACTGATAACGCGAATCGGCTTGAAGCAGCCTCCCGGCAACATCGCTTTCACAGAGCAGGAGGCCGTTTCGGTCGCAGAGAAGGTGGGATACCCGGTTCTGGTGCGCCCCAGCTATGTACTGGGCGGTCAGGCCATGCAGATCATCTACAATAGAGATGATCTGGAAAACTGGTTGGAGAGAGGGTTCCAATCCTCTTCTAAGCTCTCGGTTCTCATCGATCAATTCCTCGAGAACGCCGTTGAAATAGACGTAGATGCCATCTCCGATGGCCGCGCTACGATAATCGCCGGCATTATGGAGCACGTCGAACAGGCCGGAATTCACTCCGGCGACAGTACATGCGTGTTGCCGACTCAAACCATTCCACTGAGCATGATTGAAGAGATTCGCAAAGCCACGTTGGCGATTGCTACAGAGCTCAACGTCAAAGGCTTGATGAATATTCAGTTCGCCTTAAAAGATGACGAACTGTATGTGCTCGAGGTCAACCCGAGGGCATCAAGGACGATACCGTTCGTTTCGAAGGCGACCAGCGTACCATGGGCGAAAATGGCCGCCGGAGTCATGGTCGGAAAGAGCCTCTCCGACCTGGGGCTTTCGCCTCGACACATCCCACCGCACGTCGCCGTCAAGTCTGTAGTCATACCTTTTGAACGCTTCCCTGGTGCAGTCATCTCCCTTGGTCCCGAGATGAGATCTACCGGCGAGGTCATGGGTATCGCGACGCGATTCGACCTGGCCTTCGCCAAAGCTCAGGTGGCGACGGGACAGTCGCTGCCGATCAAAGGCAGCGTCTTCGTAAGCGTCACCGATCAGTATAAACAAGAAATCGTCCCTATCGCGCAAAACCTCTATCAACTTGGCTTCCAATTGATAGCAACCAGAGGAACAGCCGCCACCCTCGATCGGGCAGGCATTCCGGTGAAAGTCACGAACAAAGTCTCCGAAGGTCGCCCCAATCTGGTCGACCAGATTAAGAACGGGGAGATTCACCTGGTTATAAACATCCCTTCCGGTCGCACCGCATATGGTGATGATCAGATTATCCGCAGAACGGCCATCAACTATCACATCCCTGTTGTGACAACCTTGTCCGGCGCGCGGGCGACCGCTTCGGCCATCGCCGCGATCCAAACCGGCGGATTGCAGGTGAAAAGCCTGCAGGACTATCACAAACAGATCAATCACGGTGAGTCCGCAGCCCGAGCACGAAGCACTCCGTACTCGCCGAAGTAGAAGCCTTATTAGCTCCATTTAACTCAATGAAAGCGCAGTCAGCGCCCGGATATCAATGGGCGGCTCAGCGGGCCACGACCCGCTCCAACACTTAGTACAGTCACAGCAAACCCAAAAAGATATAATGTCAAGCTCGAGCGTACCTGGCATGATTACAAGCCTGGACCGGCTAGGTCGCGTCGACCGCCTCCCCTAGATCTCGCCTCAAGCTTAATTGGCAAGGAGAAAGACAGTGACAATCGAGATTGCGCAGTTCATCGACCATACCCTCCTGGCTCCGCAGGCTACCTCAAAAGACGTTATAAAGCTCTGTAAAGAGGCCGCCGAAAACAATTTTTACGCTGTTTGCGTCAATCCATACTTTGTCAAGCTAGCCGTCAAAGAGCTTTCCGAGTCAAAATGCCAGGTGGCGACCGTAATTGGTTTTCCTCTTGGCGCCAACGCCACCGCGCTGAAGGTAATCGAAACCGAAAAAGCCATCGCTGATGGTGCCGATGAGATCGACATGGTGATCAACATAGGAGCGCTCAAAGACGGCGATATAGACTATGTTACCGAAGAGATCAGAGACATCGTCAAGGCGGCGGGCGACCACCCGGTGAAAGTAATCATAGAATGCGATCTTCTTACCGAAGACGAGAAGGTGGCTGCTTGCCACGCCTGCCTGAAGGTCGGAGCCTACATGATCAAGACCTCGACCGGATTCGTCAAAGATGGCAAGGGCGCCACCGTTGAGGACGTAAAACTGTTCCGTACCATCATCGGCAAGAATCGCATGGGTATCAAAGCCTCTGCCGGCATTCGCGATCATAAGACTGCCAAGGCTCTGGTGGATGCAGGAGCAAATCGACTGGGAACATCGTCTGGCGTATCAATAGTGCAAGGCACGACAGCGGGCGCCTCATCGTACTGAAAGGTTTTGCAACAACAGGAAACACGGAATTGTTAACGGGGGGAAGAACATTGAGTTTCAACATCAAAAATCTGGCAATCGTTCTGGCATTATCGACAATTGCGACCGGTGCGGCAACGGCTGCCGATACTGCTTCCGACGCCAAGGATTCGGCTGTGATGCAGAAGGCCGAAAAGCTCTACAAAGACGGTAAGCTTCAGGAAGCTGCCAATCAGTTCCGCGAAGCCATTCGGGATGAGCCAGACAACGCCAAAGCTCACCAGCGTCTCGGCATCGTCCTTGCCGCCATCGGCACAATCACACAGGACGAGGCTCAGCGCAAAGAGATTGACGACACCGCCATACTCGAAGAAAAGCAATCGGCAAAGCTCGATCCTAAGCATTTTCTGCCGCACGTCGTGCTTGGGCAGATCTACGCCAACCGCGGACAGTTCGAAGAGGCAGTCAAAGAGTTCAAGCAAGCAATCACTCTGAAGCCGGACAGCTTCCGCTCGCATCTCGACCTCGGCATCGCATACACCCATCTCGATAAGGAGACGGAAGCGCTAGCCGCTTATCGTAAGGCCGCCGAGATCAAGCCGGATGCAGCCGTGCCGCACATCAACATCGGCGTATTGCTGCAAAGCCAGGGCGACTTCAAGAACGCCATCGAAGCTGAAAATAAGGCGCTATCGCTCAAACCTAATCCATACGAAGCTCATGCCGCCAATTTCAACATGGGCAACATCTACGCCGATGCCAACGACCCCGACAACGCAATCAAGGCGTACCAGGCCGCTCTCAAGATCAATCCCAAACATCTCCTTTCGCAAAGCGGCGTGGGCTGGATGCAAGCCAAGAAAGGCAATTACGACGAAGCGATTGCGACTCAGCGCAAAGTGCTGAAGTCCGCTCAAGATCCGATCATGGCATCGATCGCTCGGGGCAGGCTTGCCACCGCACTTGCAGATAAAGGCAACACTAAAGAAGCCGAAAAAGAGTTTCAAAAATGCATGGACATCAAACCGCCAAATCCGATAACGATGATGGAATACGGTCGATACCTGGAAAAAGCGGGACGTAAGAGCGAAGCGAAAAAACAATTCCAAAACGCGCTTACAATACAACCATCTTTCAAACCGGCGAAAGAAGCGCTGGCAAAATTGGAAAACGGGTCAGGAACCAAGTAAACTCGATTGTCTGACAGAAAAATTCTAGGCAGATGGGATTCCGTCGCCATTAGCATCGGCATCGTACTTGGTGTCGGTATATTCAGAGTGCCGTCGGAAGTGGCGAACCACCTTTCTTCCGGCGTCTGGATTTTGTTCGCCTGGGTGCTCGGCGGAATTTTCTCATTTTTCGGCGCGCTTTGTTATGCGGAGCTGGTCTCCCTTTTTCCAAAGAGCGGGGGCGACTACATCTACCTGCGTGAAGCTTATGGAAAGGTGGTAGGGTTCCTATTTGCCTGGTCTGAACTCTTGATCACGAGAACAGGGAGCGTAGCCGCCATTGCTCTGATGTTCGGCGAATACCTGTGCGCCCTCTTTGCTTGGGAGAAAGGTTGGATCAAACCGACGGCGCTCGCGGTGATAGTGATTCTGACACTTTCGAATCTCTTCGGATTGAAGCAAAGCAGTCGAGTACAGAACGTTCTAACTATAACCAAGATCTCCGCATTGATACTAATAATAGTGGCAGGTGTATTTTCTGCAAAAGCACCTGCCACCAGTTTTATCATGAGCGATCTGACTCATCCGAGCTATGGCGTACTGATGGCCGTCAACCTTGCGCTCGTCCCGATACTCTGGACGTACGGAGGATGGAGAGACAATGTCTTTCTTGCCGGGGAGACCAAAGACGCGGAGAAATCGGTTCCTTTCGCGTTGCTCATGACCTGCGTCTTGATCACTGTGATATACAGCGCCATGAACCTGATGTATCTCTGGTTCATTCCAGTCGAAACGATGAAGACTACACCGCTCATTGCCGCCAAGCTATTAGAAATCGTCTTTGGAGAAGCAGGCGCAAAGCTCTTCGAATGTTTAATCGTTATCTACGGTCTTGGTGTGATCAACGGTTTGCTTATCACCGGAAGCTTCCTGGCCAGAGCAATGTCTAATGACAATCCTCTCTTTCGCTATCTAGAGAAGACAGACGAACGAACCGGTACACCGCTTAGAGCGCTCATCTTCAACGGAGTTTGGTCCTGCGTCCTGGTCGCGACAGGTACGTTTGAGATGCTGCTCTTCTTCACCGGACTATGGGTGTGGATTTTCTTCGCCATGGTCGCTACCGCGATAATAATTTTCAGGCGCAAAAAACTCATGGCGGACCAGCGCTTCAATATGCCGGGCTATCCCGTAATACCGCTGATAGTGGCGTCCGTCTCCTTGCTTCTGGCATGGAGCACCTTCAACTATCTGCCAACAGAGTCGCTCTGGGGAACAGTAATCGTCCTCGCCGGTCTGCCGTTCTTCTATTTTCAAAAACGCGGTCCTAAAGACGAGAAAGCAGCCTATGACAGTCCACCAGACAGCAAACCACCATTTCAGAAAGCCGATTAATACGAAGGTGTGCTGGCGTCACTGTCGCCCATCTGAGCTTTCAGCGCTTCAATCGGGTTCAGCCGCCAGAGCACGGATACATACTGTTTTCTTACAGCACCCATCAACCCGCTTTTTTCGCCCACCGTTGTTTTCACAATCGGAATGGCTTCTTTGAGATTGTCGCGGGCCTCTTCATACTTACTCTCAGCGATCAGCACAAGCGCAAGACCGTACAGCGATTTACCGGCATAGGCGCTTTCCACCTTGCCGTGACTGCGCCACCATTCTATACCCAATCGATAATAGCGCTCAGCATCGGCATACTTTTCCTGCCGTCTGTACATATCAGCAAGCTTACTGCATGTATCGGCATACGTGGGCGGATCGGTCTCTTTGGTTATATCAACGATTTGGAACAGCTTTTCATACGTCGTGACTCCCTTATCGAGCTCTCCTCGCTGAGTATAGACATCGCCAAGAACACGAAGCGGTTGAATCATCGCTCTCTGCTGAAGCGGATCGTTCTCCATCAATGACACTGCCTTGTTGCAAGCCTCGACCGCCTCGTCGAACTCATCCTGCATGAAGCATACATAGCCCAAAATCCGGTAGGACTGCGATGTTGGCCAGGGTCCTTTGACTTTCTCTGTAACCTTGATCAGCTGTCGAGTTCTCTCTTCCGCTTCTTTCCAGTGGGCCGAGTTGGCGTAGAGTTCGACCAGGCTCGAAAGCGCGTTGGCGTACTCTTCGGAATCCTCTCCCTGCTCCTCCTTAACCAGTTCCAGTGCGTCCTTAGCCGCCTCCTGCCTGGGCCCGAATCCTTCCACCTCTGTCTTCGCGTCCTTCTTGCCGACCACCCAGAGCTTCTCGTGTGGAAACGGCGGATACTTCTGTTCGCTAGGATTGAAGCTAGTAGTGACCCAGAATATCGGCACTCCGATCAAGATTACGGTGAGAACGCCGAACAACATGAACTCGGAAGAAACAGGCATGAATCCTTTTCTGCGACGAGCGACATTGGTGCCTTTCTTAAACGCGTTGGCGTTGGCTTCCCACTCTTCCTGCGATGCGACGAGCAGCTGCTCCAGATCTTGTTTGAGCTCGGTTATCGTTTGATACCTGAAATCCGGCTCTTTCTCGAGGCATTTGAATGTGACGGTCTGCAGTCTGGTTAAGAACGCCGGGTCAGCATCTTCGATCTCTATCGACTTGGGAGATTCGTTCATGTGTTTGTAGGCTGTCTCCAGGACGTTCTTTCCTACAAATGGCGGCTTTCCTGTCACAGCCTCATACATGACGCAGCCGAGCGCATAGATGTCAGTTCGAGAATCCAAGCGCTTGCCGGTGCATTGTTCGGGACTGAGATACAGTGGGCTGCCGAAGACTTCGCGAGTATGAGTGATGTACTGCGCCGATTTACTGTACTCACTCTCTTCGGCTAGCAATTTGGCAACGCCGAAATCGATAACTCGTACGTCGTCAACGAATTTGGCGTTGTCGACGATGATGATGTTGCTCGGCTTCATGTCGCGATGCTGAAAGCCGGCTGTTTCGCCCTGTTCCAGCGCCGCACATACCTGTTTAAAAATGGTTACGGCGCGTTCGACCGGAATATGGCCCGACTTGGAGAGCAGATCTTCCAGGCTCTCGAAATTGACCTCGTCCATGACGAGAAAAAAATTGCCGTCTGGAGCCACAACAACATCTTTGTATACTCCGATGTTATCGCCCTTTATATTGCACAGCGCTCGTACCTTCTGCTCGAAGCGCTTCATATTGCGAATGTTTTGAAGAAGATGCGGATGAATCTTTTTCAAGACCTTAACTTCGCGATCGTTGCCCTTATCGCGAACTTTATAGACGCCAGATAAACTGCCCTCTCCGAGGAAAGACTCTACCTGCCAGCGCCCGTCGACAGCTGTCCCGACTAGCGGGTCGGCTTCGCCGAACAAAGAGATATCTTGCTGAACGCCCTTCTGTGCGTCTTTTTCTTTTGCGGTGGTCACGATCGTGCAACTGCCAAAAAGGGGACTAAATACCTCTTTTACTATTCCACTGACAGTCTTTATTAAACAGAACGATAACTTTAGTGCTTACACTCAATGTCGGCGAGGTCTCGCTGTCGGAACATGTCATTGACCTTCGGATCGACAAATGCGACCAGATCTCTTTTGCTGGCGCTGACAACAAGCCTGTCGCCGAGCGCGAATGGATACTCGATGTGCTGTCCATCAATGTAGATTGCACCCGTGCGCATCTGCGAGACGATATCGATAGTCTGATCTTTTCTCAGGAATCCGCGTAAGAGCTTGTCCGCTTCGCCTGGTCTGACGCAGGGCTCGCGAACGACATATTGAAAGGTCGATTCCGTTATCTGCTGCACCAAACCGCCGGCGGAGCGCAACGAGCCGGTCGAGCCGGCTGGAGTACCGATCCAGAGGCCTGAGGAGCGTTGCTCTTCTCGAATCCCATCTATCTCCATCAGATATCGACTGGTAGCGGCAGGATGATTATGAGCCAATAGAATCTCATTAAGCGGTCGCTCTGGAAGCACCTTTCCGTTCAACTCCAATTCCAGACGCAGGATGCCGGATGGTGCGAGCGCTTCAGACTGGATACGATCCATGATCTCACCGAAATTCGCTTGATTAGCCAGACAGAAGTGTCCGAAGCTGGACGATTTCGAGGAATTGACTCCCAGAAGCGGAATATCCTCCAAGAAGTGCGATGCGTCCAGGAAAGTGCCGTCTCCGCCGACCGAGATCATCATATCGACGTTATGAACAGGGAACTTGAGATCGACACGAGCGATGATCTGGAAATCGATGCCACGCTTGCCGAGCTCGCTCTTGACTGTTTCGATGGTGGCAAGATGTTCTTCGTGCGCAATTTTGACGCGACGGACAGACTCATGCCCCTCTTTTAGCAACTGCAGGAAGCGTTCGTCCCTGAACTCCTCCGCCTGAATTTGGTAAATGCTCTTTTTATGAAGGACAAGTACGTTTTTCAGCACAAGCCACAACTCCCCAGAAAACCGAATGGTAATCAGATGCGGCAAGGTTAGCAGATTGCCAGGGCTATTGCTACATCGGAAAAGTGTTCACATGCTGATAGAGTGCGGCAAATCGAGCGCTGGTTTCGGTTATACTGAACTTTTCGAGAGAATTGAAGACGTGCTCCGATTGGTCTTGGAAACAATGCGGAGTTATTCAGGAGGTCTTGATGACACTGTCAGGCGCCCAGGTCAGGGAAAAGTTCATTTCCTATTTTCGGGATAAGCGGGGGCATCTTCACAAGCCCAGCTCCAGCTTGATTCCGGACAACCCAACCCTGCTATTGACCAGCGCGGGTATGGTGCAATTCGTGCCAATTTTTCTGGGTAACGCCGCACCGACCAATCCGCCTCGTGTAGTCACGGTTCAGAAGTGCGCAAGAGCAGGCGGAAAGGACTCGGATATCGAGAACATCGGTCGCACGTCGAGGCACCACAGCTTCTTCGAGATGCTGGGCAATTTCAGCTTTGGTGACTACTTCAAGAAAGAGGTTATCCCGTGGGCGTGGGAATACGTCACAAAAGATCTGGGACTGGAGCCGGAGCGGCTATCCGTCACGATCTTCATGGGAGACGATGAAGTTCCTGCAGACGAAGAAGCTTTCGAAATTTGGAATAAAACTGTCGGAGTACCCAAAGAGCGCATCTATCGACTCTCGAAGAAAGACAATTTCTGGGGACCACCTGGACCAACAGGCCCATGCGGACCGTGCTCCGAAATATATTACGATCGCGGACCGCAGTATGGTTGCAACGAAGATACTGAAAAATGCGGTATTGGAAAGTGCGAGTGCGATCGATACATGGAGTTCTGGAATCTGGTATTCATGGAACTATTCAAAGACGAGGAAGGCAAATTCACGGCTCTGTCCAATAAAAACGTAGACACCGGCTCCGGGTTGGAGCGGGTAACGTTAATCTTGCAGAAGAAAAATAACACGTTCGAAACCGACCTGTTCTTCCCGATCCTGGAAGAGGTATCGAAATTTGCAGGAGTGAAATACACTGGTGGCATCGTCAATCATCTGCCCACGACAGCAGCAGAAAAGACGGATAGCTATCTCAAGATCATCGCCGACCACGCCCGTGCCGTCACCTTTCTCATCTCGGATGGTGTCAGGACAAGCAACATTGGTCGCGGCTACGTTCTGCGTTTCATCACCCGAAGAGCGGCTCGCTTCGGTCGCCTGCTCGGTATCGACAAGCCATTCTTGCATAAGCTCGTTCCTGTCGTCATAGGAATTTACGGCGAAGCTTATCCGGAATTGAAGAGCAACGAGGCTCTAATCACACAAGCCATCAAGGATGAGGAGGAGCGATTCGCCAAGACAATCGATCGCGGTATGGCATTCCTGGAAGATTTGCTCAAGGAGCAAGGCAATATAGACGGTGCCAAGGCGTTCAACCTGTATTCGACATATGGTTTTCCAATCGAACTGACCAATGAAATCGCAATCGAGCACGGCAAGTCCGTAGACATGGATGCTTATCGCAAAGCCAAGGAAGAGCACGCCGGTGTTTCGGCAGCCGATCAGTTCAACGTGGTAATCACGGGCGACGAAGCGATTGGC
>CAZISK010000249.1:0-9394 GCA_964541355.1 uncultured Candidatus Obscuribacterales bacterium | reverse complement strand
ACCGTGCAGGTGATCCCGCACGTGACCAACGAGATCCAGGAGTTCGTGCTGCGCGCTCGTCTGGCGTGACCTTGAGCTTGGTTGTTGATTGAGCAATGCTCTTCGGTATAGCAACTCGCGGTCTGTCCTGAACAGCGCTCGACTCCACCGGGCGTTCGGTCTGCACCTGCGTTGTTGCAGCGGATGATTCCACCTGTGGCGCTTCTGCGGGCTGAGCCGCAGCCTCAGCCTCAGGCTCTTTTCCTACTTGTTGATCCAGCATTGCAGCTCGGCGAGCTGCCGGGTTGACCGGACTTGAGAAGAAATCAAATTCGGGGTCATCACCGAAAAAGTTCGACGAACCACTTTTCCCACCGGACTCTTGCGGTCCGAAGAAGTCCTCGAGTTGATCTTTATGGGCCTGGAGAGACTCTTCGCTCTCACCACCGGCATCTGCCGATTCTCCTGAGGGGCGCTGGATGACCGTGGTAGGCGCGTCATCAGCACTCGCGACAGGAGGGTTCTCTTCCTTTTGCGCGACCACTGGTTCGGGCTGATCGGCAATGGGCGGTACGAAAGCCTCAGACTTAGTTTTCACGGTCTTTTCGATGTCGGACTCGTTGTCCGAAATGACCTTCCCAGCAATTGGTGATTCACTCTTCTGCTGCGAATCCGATGATCGCTTGGTGACGAACTGACTTGCCATCATTCCCACACCAGCCCCGATTGCAATCGAGATGGCCGCTCCGGGATGCGCACCAAATCCGGCCAGATGCAAACTGGTCATAGAAACCGGCTTGTCTTCAGGAGGTTTCGCCTCATCGTTGTCGGTGCTGGCCGGCTGATCTTGACTGGAAAGAGCCGGCAGATCGTGCGAGCTATCTTCCAGCGACAAAGTCCCCAGAGCTTCGACCGCCTTGTCGGAAGGCGGCTCAACCACCAGCTGTGGTGGCGGCGGAGGGGGCTCGTCGATTGTCTCGCGCGGCGCTCTCACATACTGCTCTCCATCGGGAGCGAAAAATCCTGGGCTGGGCTTCGCGACATAGGCAGGCTCTCCCTGGTCGGAAGTGACGTTGTCATCCGAACTCCAGTAGTCTTTGAGTGTCTGTTCCGTCACACCGGCATCGGCAGGAGATCTCGTTGTCCAGCTGAATCCTGAAGTCAAACTGGATGCATCCTGAGCGACGGGCGGTTCTTGCAGAACTCCGTATCCTCCGTAATTTCCGCTCGTCGAGTTGCCCGTGCCGTAGCCTCCATTTCCGCCATTGCCACCATTTCCGTTGCCGCCATTTCCGCCATTTCCGTTGCCGCCGTTGCCGGCAGCACTTGCTGCACCACTGTTGTTGTCCGCATAAGCGCGCTCGTTAGAGCGATAGTCTTCGTCTCCGTCGTCGAACAGAGGGGCGTTGACGGTCTGAGGTCTTTGACAGAGAACCGCTAACTGGCGACCGGTCACAACCCGCTCTAGAAGCAGGTGATCCTGTTTCACACTGACTGCCAATGGTGGACGAACTTGATTGAGCCCGGAAGGCAGTTGGGTAGGCGAATTGAGAGCCAGTTGAATTCCGCATCCAGTGCAGTGTTTTCCCCGACTCCGAATTACAACGCCACAGCTCTGGCAGATAAGAAGTTTCAATTTATGAGCTCCACTGGATCCAATATGTATTTACCCGGCTAGCAAGCTTCTCCAGACTAGTGCCACGAGCAAGTGGCGGTGGAGGCTCTCTGTGGATCCCATCAGTTCAAATTTTTCGGTGGCGCACTGTCTGTAGTAAATTCGCGATGGCGGAACTGATAAGGGATTCGGTTACTTAAGAGGCATGTTACCCTTATGAAATAACCTTGTCAAGCGCTTCTAATACTATTTTGGCAGTCTTCAGGCGATTTTTTGTTTCATCGGATTTCCGAAGAATTTAAGCAAAGATATTGAGCAATTGCCAAGACTTAGCCAGGACAATCGAGTTTGGATAGACGGGAATGCAGTCGGGTCAGCGAATTTTTACAAAATAAGCATTGTTGATGTTTTCTTCCAGGAAGACAACCGCTCCTCTAGGCATTACACTAGAATTGGGCGGGAAAAAAATCGGGGTGACATCCTGACGACCGAACCGATGCTTAACCATTCAAGCTTTGAGCGCTGCGTTGCTGAGAATTGCGGGTACAAGTAATTAAGGCGTACCAGCATGTCAGATAACACAGTGCTCGCTGACACTCGGTCTTATTTTGGAGAGAAAGGGGACTCATGGCACGGGACGAACAAAGCACCGGCAACGGCAACGGCAGCTCGGGTAAATCCGGCAGACAAGACATGTCATCAGCCAGGCGTGCCAGATTGCGCTCGTTAGCCAGACAAGCATTGCCTCCGGATCCGTACTCGAAAAAGCAAGAGTCAGAGGATCCCGCGGCTTCGCTCGGACTTGAGTTCCTAGAGAAGGAAGACGGTGGCGGACAGGCAGCCCCGACTCCACCACCACAGTCACACCAGCCAGAGTTATGGAGCACTCAACCGGTGAATCAACAGCCCTCCCCTCAGACCCAAGATCCTACAAGTTGGAGCGAGCCTGATTACCAGGCGCAGCAAGCCCAAGCCATTCCGGTCGATCCGGATTACCAACAGCAGCAAATGCAGTATCAGCAGCCCATAGCCGATCCCAACGGTTATTCTTATGGGCAGCCAATTCCTGATCCCGGTTATCAGCAAGCGCCTCCGGCATTCGAAAGTTTCATGCATGGATCCACCGAGCCGCCTGCCTTTGCCTCCAATATGATCTCTGATGCGCCGCCTTTCAATTTAGGGCTCGCACCAGATTCCCCATTCCAGCAAGCCCAGATACCGGATGCCTCGTCAGGCCAGATGCCACAGCCCGAGCCATCCTACCAGTATTCGGAGCCGGTCCCTCACGAACAGCCGCAACCCATCCCTCACGGACTCTCCGGCAGTTACGGCGAGCCTGCGGCGACTGCGGAAGTAGCGCCACTGCAAGAGCCCATGTTCAGCACTCATGAAGAATCGGCATACGGAGGAGCGCCGCCACAGAGCGCGAGCTACCCTGATCCAGCACCAGCAGCACTAGCTGAGCCCGATTACGGTCAACAAAGCTTTCCTGCTAGCTATCCATCAGCACAAGAAGCGATGTTTGGACAGTCCAGCAGCAGTTTCCCATATTCGCCACCAGAGCCTACCTATTCGCCTGCGGCCGACCGCGATGTCGTGAAGTCAACCTTCGACATCGACTATGGTGATCCGGACGCGACGATTGAAGAAGCTAGAGTGAAGTTGGAGCCCGAAATTGAAGCGACACCTGTAAAATGGGAGGTCGGCACAGGTGAAGCAACCGCAGAGGAGCTGAAGACAGATTCCGAGCCCATAGCGGAAGCCCAAACAGCTCCGTTGGAAGAGTCGGTAGAGACACCGACGGATCAGGTAAAGGAGCCCTCTCCTTCTCCAAGAAAGCGAAGTCGACGAAAAAGCGATGCCGACGAAGTCGAAAAAGACACCGAAGTTAACAGCGACGACGAATCAGTGAACGAAAAAACAACTACCTGGCCGAAGGGCGAAGAAGACGATCAGCCCATCGTAATCCGAGAAGAAAAGAAGAAGAAGGATTCGAAGCAGGACGACTCGAACAATGAGAGTAAGTCGCGAGAATCCTCCTCTCGAGCTCCAGAAATGCAGGTTGTTCCGGTCGAGCTTTTGACCAAGAGTCAAGCGGAAGCGCTCGAGATGCTTACATCTATCGATCAAGCGCTCGGCATCTGCGCCATGAATTTGTCATCTCTTCAGACCACCGCTTCAGAACAGACCGACGTGTTGCGGACTTTGAGAGAGACTTTGCAGAATCAGACATTCTTTGAACTGGGTCTCAATCTCAATACGTTGATGGAGTCGATGTCTGCAGCGCTGGAGCCGATGAAGGCCGTGGGCGAGTTGGTCCCTGCGATCGATCAATTGGTATCGACAATGGTGACGCGCGAAGATCAGGAGAAAGAACAGCGCATATCTCCAGATGTTCTGGTGAGCGGACTAGTGGATCAACTCGGCAATGGCAAAATCGATCCGTGGACGTTCAAGTGCGCATACATGGCCGTTTATCCAGATGTTTCTCCGGCCGACCTGCTCCACCGATTGGTAGAGTTGCTCGGTACTCAGCGCATGTCAGGCGATCTCTTCCGATCGGCTTACGAGGCCATCAATATGGCCGACGCACCGCGCCGAGGGGTGAGCACCGCAGACGGTGTCAGAGAAATCGAAGTCATCAAGGAAGTCGAAGTCGTCAAAGAAGTCGAAGTCATCAAAGTCGTACAGGACGAAGAGATATTGCGTCAGCTCGAAGACCTCAGAAGAGCCAACGAAGACCTGCGTTCGCTGCTGGACGACAAAGATTCTGATGTCGGCAGACGCTTCGAAGAGCGCGAGCGTGAGTTCAACCTCCGCCTGGAAGAACGAGAGTCCGAACTCAGCCGTCGCATCGACGAACGCGAATCGGAATACGCAGAACTGTTGGCCTCCAAAGAGCAAGAGATACAAGAGACGCAGGAGATGCTGCACTCGCGCTTCGAAGAGTTCAATGCCCGTTACGAAGAGATGGTAGAGACAGTCAATCAGCGAGACGAGGAGCTGAAGGTCAAGGAAGACGAATTGATCCGCAAAGAGTCTGAGATCTCAATGCTCAAGACTCAGTTGGAAGAGCTTTCAGAACAATACAAAGACACTGTCGAAAGTCTCAACAAGCAATTGAGCAGCCCGCAAAGGATGGCAGAAGCTCAGAAGATTTCGCAGCAGTTGCCGCCTGTTCCCGGTCCAGCTGCCGCACCAAGAGTACCGGACGACAATAAGCCCAGGACGAGCTTCTTCGATCAAGACTCGAAGGGCGGTGCCGGAGCAGCACTCTTCCAGAAGCCGGTCGACACCTTCTCCGGAATGTCGCAAAAACCTACGGGCAACGATGCAAGCATGTTTGGCGCACCTCCAGCTCCAGGCGCACCGTCTGGAATGTCGGCTCCGCCTGACAGTCCATCAGTCTCCTTTGGCGGCGCACCACCGACAACTACGATCCAGGAACAGCCATCGAATCAAGCAGTACCGAAGCCGGTGCAGACCACTCCCGGTGTGCCGGGTATGGGCTCAGGCAGCTACGGCAGCGGCGTGCGTGCGCAAGTGTTCGAAGTGATCGTACGCCAGGCACTAGCCGGCGCCCCATGGAGAGAGATCTGCGCCGGACCGATGAGCGTCAACAACATCACTGCCGATGAAGTCGAGCAAGAAGTAAAACGACGCGAGGCATTGTTGAAAAAGTAACCGCTAAGGACTAGGACTAGGACTAGGACTAAGATTCGGATTAGCAGGGATAGGTTTGGCCGCTTCTCTGCGGAGCGTCTCCTGGCTTTCCTGAATATTGCTGTACTGACGCCACATAATCACGATCGGCTCCAGATTGCTCATGAAGTGAGCATTGACCTGCGAAGGTATCGTCTGGAACAGTGAAAGCATCGTAAAGATCAAAAGACCGAGATTGACCAACGTGCATAACACAATCAGATTGCGAGTAAAACGGAACTGCTCGTCAACCTTCTTATGGAGCTGTCCTAATTGCTCTTCCCACTCGGACTTCTTCGGCAATTGCTCGAGTTCGTCTTTGAGTTCGCTATCCATATATAATCAGCCCCTTGAAAAAACCTGCCGGGAGATTATTCAACGACACCACTTGAATATGCATTATAGCGCTTTGGTGAAAACGCAATCCCTCTTGTCAAACCGGAGATAGTTGCATCAACGCTCCCTCCAATTCCAATTCATCGCGTTGGAGGATGGTACGAAAATCAATCAGGACATTATCGTTTTGAATGATCGACAAGATACTTGGGTCGGAATCTCTCAGCATCCGAGCAATCGTTTCACTGGTGATTGTCGAAGAGCTAACCTGAAGCGCCCGGCTCGGTAAAGTCTGCCCTGGCAAGCTACCGCCTCCGAGCGTCGAGAGACAGTCTACGACCGAGAAAACGATTTTGTTCGAGGTCTTCAGTTTGCCGATAAATTGTTGAATTCGGCGATCTATAGATTCCACCGATTGCGCAGCCAGAGCAATAACCGGCAAGTGTTGTGCAGGCTCTGGCGTTAGATACTGAGCAAGCACTATCTCAATCAGCGCAATAATCAACTTGTCCGCTCGCAGTGCGCGATAAATAGGATCTTTCCTCAGCCGCGTGACAAGCGCGTTCTCTCCCGCGATGATGCCGGCCTGCGGCCCACCTAGCAACTTGTCGCCGGAAAACAGAACTAGTCCCACACCACTTTCTATAACGCGATCTACCGTGGGCTCATAGCGCAGTCCCAGTTTCGATATATCGAATAGCGCGCCGCTACCAAGGTCTTCGACCAGAGGTATACCGCTCTCTCTCGACAGCTCGACCAGCTCGGCAAGCTTAGGTTGTTCGGTGAATCCGGTGATCTCGAAATTCGATCGATGACACCTCAGAATGGAACCTGTGTTATCAGTGATGGCCGCTCGATAATCGCTTACGCGCGTCCGATTGGTCGTACCCACCTCTTTCAAGATGCCACCAGAAGCGGTGATGACATCCGGTAATCGAAAACTGCCGCCGATCTCAATCAACTCGCCTCGGGAGACGATGACCTCTTTACCTCGCGAAAGAGCAGACACCGCCAACATTACAGCCGATGCGTTGTTGTTGACCACAATCGCAGATTGACACCCGGTAAGGAGCGAGAGCAATCTACTGATCATGGCAGTGCGCTCGCCTCTTTTTCCAGTCGAAACGTCGATTTCCAGGCTCGTATAACCTTGCCCAAGCTCGACCAGTCTTGTCAGCGTGGAGATCGGCAAGGGCGCCCTGCCAAGGTTGGTATTCAGTATTACGCCGGTACCGTTGATGACGCGCCGCACGCCACCAAGAAAAAGCGCCTCGGCAGCTTTCGCCACCCTGGTCGCAATTGCTGAAGCCTCAATCATTTCCTGTGTGCTTTCTTCTGTCTTTCGATTGCCCATTCCTTCAAAAAGCCGCCTCTGTTGCGCCATGTCCTCTCTAACAAGCACAGTCAAAATGTCGCGACGAACTCTCTGAGCCAACTCTTCGAGAAGCGGCTCGCCCAGGACTCGGTCCACCTGCGGCATTCTAAATGAAACACTCTTTTGTTCAGTCAACTTCGAAAGTCCCACTCGGTTGTTACAGCTTAAACCAATTCTAGAATCATCGACATCGGTTTATCTTCTACTTCGCATCGCCTGTGACTGATATCTTCTGCAAGAGCAAAATTTCAGAACCGCCGCAGTGAAGCACCATCGAATAATTTACGACAAAATCGCCTGGAGGGGGTTGTCAGAAGAGACAATTGCAGGAACAATTAGAATATGTAGTAAGCAAAGGTACTTCAGTCGAGCTGACCTTTCAGATCGTTTCGAGACCTTGCCAAAGGCTTCTTTAGTAGTCACGAGTATTAAACGAGGGTTTTAGACAAGTGGGTAAGAGTTTACGTCACCAAACGCTCTATCAAGACAGAGATTGGCTTTATCAAAAGTACGTCAAAGAGAAGCTCAGTACAGTGCAGATAGCCAAGCTATACCGCGAATCGGAAAACAAATGGTGCGACCCGAACACGATTTCGAGATGGCTGAAAAAGCACGGAATCAACATGCGCAGCCTGGCTGAGGCACAACAAAATCGGCACGCCATCCCGCAAACTCCGCAGACCACCCGGAAAGCCAGGAAAGAGTAACGCTAAATCCCAACTAATCCGCCGCTGTTGAGCACGCCACCACCCAACATCATGATCGTAAGAAGCCACAAAATCACATCGCGGCCGCCAAACAGATAGAAGACGCAATAAATAAACATCGAAAATGCGGGCAGCCAGAACTTGGGCTGCTCGTCTCGAACCGCATGGGCAGCCAAACAAAACGAGATTACCAACGGTATTCCAAAAAAGCAGACATCGATCAACATTTGCTCTTTGCCTGAACGCTCCGATTTGCCTCTTGCTAAAGAGCAAACCATGCTTTAATCTCTCTGTCCATGGTGCTTTGCCCACCGGTGGCTCGTTTGTGCCGTGGTCTCAGGCGGCATGCCGACTGTTGATCCTTAACACGTACATGACGGCGCCAGATTGGAGAGATTCATGTCCAGAGAGAGATATGGAAAAAGGTCGAGCGGTTCTCGACGGGAAAATTCGTCGCCAGGCGGCTTCGACAATAAGCGACGAAGTGAAGGTTCTAACGATTCTCGCGGTCCGCGACGCGATGATTCGAAAGCTAAACGGCACGACGATTCTTTCGATAAGCCAAGACACTCTGGAGACAACGAAGAACAAGGCGAGACAGTCGACCGCGAGAGCCGCGATTTAATTGTTTTCGGTCGTAACACGGTCGTCTCATTTCTCGAGCGTATGTTGGATGAGGAAACCGAGGAGAAAGCTCAGGAAATCAACAAGATCTTCCTTGCAGAAGGCAACGCTCCCGACGATCGCATCAGCAAAATCAAACATCTTGCAAATAAGCTCAAGATCCCAGTGGTCAACTGCCACAACAACAAACTCGACTATATGGTGCAGGCGGGCGGACGACACCAGGGCGTGGTCGCTCAGGTCAGCCCAATTAAACTGCTTGAGTTCGGAGAATGGCTCACTAAGCTTGAAGGCGACAAGCGCGAACGAGAAGAGAGCGGTCAATCGCTTGACGGCTATCTTGTCGTCGCCCTGGATTCGGTAGAGGATCCCCGAAATGTTGGCGCCATCATTCGCTCCGCAGAGGCTCAAGGCGCGCGCGCTGTGCTCGTCCCAGAAAGGCGCGCCGCACAGATAACGGAAACAGTCGCCAAAACGAGCGCGGGCGCAATAGCCCACATTCCAATCGTGAGAATCGTCAATCTTGTGCGCTCGCTCGAAGAACTCAAAGAGTTGGGCTTCTGGGTCTTGGGGCTGGCTGCCGATGCTCAGTCTCCTATATATGGAATGGACTTGAAGCGAGCCCTTGTCATCGTTGTCGGAAGTGAGGGCAAAGGCATTCGACCGCTGGTGAAGCAAACCTGCGATCTGATAGGCGCTATTCCGCTTGAGGGCAAAACAGAATCGCTTAACGCTTCGGTCGCCTTGGGAATAGCAGTGTACGAAGCCTGCAGGCAGAACCGAAGATAACGCAGCCAGACCGATCCACCGTCATTTGAGACCGGGCTCGACACCGCACTTAAGACTACATACGAGTTGGTTGCGCCAAAACTGGTTCAAAAACTTTCTGAGTCAGAATCAATATTTAGCAACGTGAACCTCCAGAGCAAGGCGGGGATACAGTCAAATTGACACCTGCCTGATAGGTTTGTAGAATGCCTGATTAAGTCGTGAATTGCCGGGCCGGTGTAGCTCAACGGCAGAGCAACGGTTTTGTAAACCGTAGGTTGCGGGTTC
>CAZISK010000248.1:0-9396 GCA_964541355.1 uncultured Candidatus Obscuribacterales bacterium | reverse complement strand
TCATCGACATG
Organism: uncultured Candidatus Obscuribacterales bacterium; assembly: GCA_964541355.1. GTDB lineage: Bacteria > Cyanobacteriota > Vampirovibrionia > Obscuribacterales > Obscuribacteraceae > JADYXR01. The sequence continues at coordinate 9,385 of CAZISK010000248.1, read as the reverse complement.
AGCGGACTGGCGGTTGACGTGAAAGCACACAAGAATCCCGAATTCATAAAAGCATACAAAGCTGCTGGAGGCGACGTTCGATTTCTCGACACTACAGATGACGGACCTGGACAGCCTGTTCCTAACCGACGCCAGCAGATTCCCGGCGGGGCTCCAAACGGCGGCGATGGTGGTGGTGGTGGCGAAGCGCCTCCCCGTGATCGCAATCAACCCGCACCGCCCCCGTCTATCCAGTAGACGGTTACTCTCATGAGCTAGCATGTCGAAGTATTCGCTCTATAAATCTGACGATCCGCTCATCTGGCTTGTCGTCCTTGCCGCAGGGCACGGTCTTCGTTTTGTTGTACGAGGATCGGTGCGAGTTGCTCGAAGTACTCGCGGAAGGTGCCGTCGAGGATGGCCTGACGAGCTCTGGTCGCCTCTCTGATCAGATAACGTACATTGTGGATTGCGGACATGGCAGCGCCTGCATATTCTTTTGCGCGGATCAGATGATGCAAGTATGCGCGGCTATGATTCTTGCATGTGGAGCAGTCGCAGACTTCATCAATCGGTCCGAAATCTGTCCTGTGAGTCGACTTCCGAATAGAGATTCGTCCTTTCGAGGTAAAGAGGAATCCGTGCCTGGCTTCCTTGGTAGGCGCCACGCAGTCAAACATGTCGATACCGCATCTGATTGCATACAGAACATCCCATGGTGTGCCTACTCCCATCAGATATCTCGGTTTATGCGCGGGCATCAGGGGAGCGGTGAATTTGACTATTCTTTCGATTTCGCTGCGCGCTTCGCCGACGGCGACGCCGCCGATGGCGTATCCAGGCAGATCGAAAGAGGTGACTACTTCAGCGGATTTGCGCCGCAAGTCTTCATACATACTTCCCTGAATAATTCCAAATAGAGCTTGCGCATCTTTGCGAGCATGAGTTGCTTCACAGACCTCGAGCCAACGATGCGTGCGTTCCATAGCCGCTTCCGCCTCGGTATGAGTGGCCGGATTCTTCACGCACTCATCAAAAGCCATGATGATGTCGGAACCCAGCGCATTTTGAATTTCCATTGACAATGCTGGACTCATGAAGTGAGCGCTGCCATTCATATGATCGCGAAAATTCACACCATCATCGGCAATGCGCCGAAGCCGGTCCAGGCTGAATACTTGAAAGCCCCCGGAGTCGGTGAGTATAGGCAGATCCCACGCCATGAATTTGTGCAATCCGCCGGCGTTGCTGATGAGCTCGTACCCCGGACGCAGGTAGAGATGATAGGCATTGGAGAGGATGATCTCGGCACCACAGGCGATGACATCAGGAAGAGACATAGATCTAAGAGAAGCCTTGGTCGCCACCGGCATAAATACCGGAGTGCTGATTGCACCATGTGGTGTAGTGAGACGGCCAGCTCTGGCTCCGGACCACGGACACACTGCTTCTGTTTCAAACTTGATGGAAGATGACACAATCAACCCTGGGGCGTTGGGGGGAGAAAACCAGTTCGTTCATTATCTTCATATGTTTCAAATTCTGCTCGTTTGAACAGTAATTAGAGATTGCGTTCGGACCAGAAACGCCCCGAACTTGTCGACAGTGAAGATTTCATTATTCCACGGTTTCGACCTGGAAAGCGAGCATTATTCAGAATTTGCCGTTTAATGACTGAGGTCACTCTGGAACATGACCACATTCAGTTTTTTCCTTGGACATTCCAGTATTATCATTGTGGCGAATGTGCAAACGGGAGAACACAATGAATACGAGTGCAATTCTCAAAAGACTTAGTATTCTCGGTGTGTCAGCAGCTGTTACATTCACAGCCGTTTTTTTCTTCTACCAACAGACCAATCCATTCAATCATTCACTTCAACGAACGAACAGTCTGTTGGCAGGTCTCGAGCAACTTCATTTAGTCCAGCCCAGAAAACAAAATGGTTGCTTGAGCGGTGAAACTGAACGAGAATATCTCAAGTTCATTAACTCTTCTGCTTTTGCAGGTACAGTGCTTGGATCAGGTGGATTCATTTTCCTAGTATTGTCGTTCGTATTCGAAGGTGCTAGTTCGAAGCTCCAGGGCGATCGTAGATAGTCGGGGAAAGCGATTTTGGAAACGAATAAACAAGAATTAGATAAAAAAGTTGCCTCGGTAAAGCACTGGAACCAATCCTTCAAGGAAGTTTTCATCTGTTGTCTGCTGCTCCTTCTCGTGCCGGCAATCTGGTTCTGCAGCCCTGCAAATCAGCGATTTCTCGTGGCTCTCAAGTACGATGCGATTTGGTACGCGAACTATAGTGCAACATACGCAAGTGATACCGGAGGAGGTATACGACTTCCGGCTGTTTGCGCTTGTAGAGAGCTCCTCCCAGGTACACGGATGAAAGCAGAAGACGTCATCGTTCGCGAACTCTCAGTACCTGGATATACTCGAAAAGATAGATTCTATTTCGTTGAGGACGTCGTCGATAAAGTGACGACACGAAAAATCGAAAAAGATTCAATTGTAACCATAGACAGTGTTCGCTGAGTTGGTATCGAAACTGTTTCAAATGCACATGCGCTGCAGCTCCTTCACTGCCTGGATCTCGAGTGGGTTCTGTCGAGCATGGTTCATCGAGATTGCTGATTGGCTAATTGCGGCATGTTTGCAGATAAGGGCTGGAACGGTGCTGTTGTATCTTAGCTAAACCAAAGTCAATCCATTGAACGGCCGGCTCTTCAGTTTCACCAGCAACGATTATGTTGCTGGGCTTCGTCATTCGGGAAGCACACGGAAGCTGACCAGACACAGTTGTCATTTTTAGACTGTGATAGCGCTCTTACTAAAAGCGCTACCAACATTGGTAGCGCTTTTAGCTTGACTTTGACGGGGCTTTATCGGACTGCTTCAAGGAAGCGTAGGTCATACATCCAGTCTTCACCTGCCTGGTCACTGAGAACGCTGATCATGCCGGTACTCATAAAGGCCATTTTTAGGATTTCCCACTGATCGTCGCTAATGTCACCGTACTGGCAGCTAAGTCCGCCGGATTCCCACATAATAGTCACAGACCTGCGATCGTTGGCATTGGAAATTACGTCATAACTTCCCAAGCGAGTAACTCGACCGTAATGCCATCGAAAATCTCGTCCCACTCGTTCGGCCTGAGCAGTTTCCATAGCGTCAGAATCTGCGCGTTGGATCCGGTCAAGGGATTTCTCTTTGGACATGATGTTGTCTCCTTATTGATGTTGTAGGGCGGTCACACTTAGAGAAGTAAGTGGCCAGCTTTAACCAGAGAACTTCAAAGGCGAGCAAAACGGTCCACTTGAATCCGATCAATTCCTTTCAGCCATCAGCAATCTGGCAGCTGAGTTGTTTGAGTTAGACATACTCCAAAAATATCCCTCAACAGCCTCTCCGGGAGGCCGTTGAGGGGATTTCTACTTTTAACAGTGCTAGCTGATCGCCTTGCTAGACTCACATAATCTAGATCCTGCAATACCTTGCAAGTCCGAGTTCAACCTCGAATTTCCATGATTCATACGCTTGAGCATTTTTTTCAGAACGGAATTATCCTCCACTTTTTCTTGTCGGACTTGCGCTTTCTGAGCTTTTGTCGCTACTCTGGTGCCTGATTTTCCTCCTGTTGCACCACTACGTTGGTCTTCAAAAAAAATACCTACAGAAGTCAATAGAGAACTATCAATCTTGTCGTATCAACCACCTCCTAAGCTCAACTATGCATATCTGAACTCAGACGAATCCGCGCATTTGCTTGCCCATCTGAAGAAGCGCTGGCAGTCAAATGCATGTGGCTGGTCTCGCGAAAGAATCATCTCTTTCGTTTCTTCAGCCCTGCAACTGACGTAAGGATTTGAGTCTTCAATGAGCTTGTCGAGCAGCTCCATCGGAGTGTTCATATCCTCTGCCAGTCCAAACCTCACATTCGGATCCTCATCGAAAGCGAAGCTGTATTTGATGCGCGTGGGTGTTGAAGGATTAGTTCCTACGGCAATCCGCACATCAGGGTTCTTATCGGTCGCGAGAAGTTGTAGCACCTCCAGTGGTGCATATGAATTCTCTGCCACCCGCAAGCGAATCCGGTCCACTTCACTGTGAGCCAACTCTGCTAACAACTGCGGAGAACAGTTCTCGCTTCCGGCTCTGACATAATTACTTAGAATATCTGCATAACACTTTACTCGCATCATAGGTTAATACCTCCGTCAGTCTATTTAGCTAAAGCCGACTTTTCAGTCGATTGAAGAAAAATAGGCATCGAAAGATATCGGTCGAAAGAACCGAGGATCTCTTACGGCCTTTAGCGTTAACTTTTCAGCGGGGCAGCCCCAGTCGCACTGAGGCTGCCTTTCTTCGCTTCATTTCCAGCATGGTGAGCTGGTATCAATTTGTTTTGGACTATTCAAATTTTCAACCGTTTTAAATACTGCAAACCCTCCTCTAGTGGCAGAATTTGAGCAATCAGAACGAAGGAAATTGAACCTTCCAAATAGGGATTTAGCAAAAACTTTTCTGCAACGCAAGAGTCTCAAGGATTTCTTTATAATCTGCCGAGCGCTCTCTGCGGAGGCGTTTCCGGATGCGACTTTCTTATCCGTCTTGAGAATATTCGTCGCCTTTAAAATATTAGCCGCTGGCGTGAAGTCTTCGCTTGAGGGAGCGAAATTGTCAGTTGGCCGCCTGCGTGGTTGTCGAGCCGGATTTTTTGCCAGTCTTTCATACGATCCGCACCACCGGTACTAACAGGCCTTGCGCTGCCGTTTTTCTCGATACATGTCCATGTCTGCGCGTCGAGTGACCTCGCCTAGATCGAATCGGGCTCGATCATTGAAATACCAAAACTTACACTCACAAAATAGTCCCTCAGTTTCTTTTCGTTGAAGGCAGTTACTTCGGATCTTAGACGTCCTATCACAGCTTCTGCGTCGTCACCATTTTCAATGGTTGTAAGAGTCACAAATTCGTCGCCGCCGATGCGAGCAATTACGTCTGCTCCTCTGGGTGGTTACGACAGAATGGTGAAACTTCTCACAAAATAATGTTGACAACGGCGAGTGGTGCCGTCGCCTTTAATCTTTCTATAAATTTCGCCGGCACTCAATGGTGCCAGCTCTTGCTGCGCACATTGCGGAAATTACAATTAAGAGAGTTTCGGTCTTCGTCGAATTGTGTGTACAGTGCAAGTAGCAGATGTTGTCAGTCAACTTCGCTATTACGGAGACCCGACGAAGATGAATAAGACGATTAATGCTACATTGGCGGCAATCTTTATTGCCATTGCATATATACTGCCGTGCGCGGCCAGCGAACCGTCTCCTTCTAACTCGGTGCACCACGATTTAATCAGGCCAAATGTTGCCCTCGCTCTGGGTGGTGGTGGCGTTCGTGGTGCGGCTCATATAGGAGTTCTAAGGGTTCTTCAGCAAGAGGGTATTCCGATAGATTACATTGTTGGCAACAGCATGGGCGCTGTTGTAGGCGGGCTCCACTGTGCTGGCGTTCCACTCGATGACGTCCAGTCAATCCTCGCAGATGGCTCTCTAGTGAGTGCGTATTTACCGCGCTTTCTTTGGTGCAGGATAATGCTTAGCCCCTTCCGCAGTTTGTTCTACATTGGCAAGAAGAAGCCTTATGCGGGACTTGTTAGCGGGGACAAGCTCAAGGCAACTATAGATAAGCTTCTCCCCGACCCAAACATCAGAGTCGAAGATCTTAAAAAGCCATTTTCTTGCATCGCTGTTAGCCTGATTGACGGTCAGGCCCATGTGCTTTCCGCAGGACGACTTGATGACCTCCTTCGTGCGAGCGCAACGTTACCGCTTTTACTACAACCTGTGCCGATAGGTGACCACCTATATGTAGATGGCGGTATCCGAAATAACCTACCCACGACGGAGGCCAGACACAGTGGTGCCAAAGTCGTTATCTCTGTTGAGATCGACAACGACCTGAAGCCAGTTCCCGCCAATCAATTTAAATCATACCGAAAGGTGTTTGATCGAGTCATGAATGCAACTATCGAGCAACTTGATGAGGATAAAGTCAACGGTGCAGATATTGTAATTCGTCCGGAGTTGATCAATATTCCAATCCTATCTAAAGATAAGAAATACGTCGCCGAAGCAACGACGGCGGGTGAGTTAGCGGCTCGCAAGGCGCTCCCACGCATTCTTGAACGATTGCAACAGTCCGGTATTGCCACAAGATGCAAAAACGCAAAACTAGACGTTGCAACACCGAGGGATTCGGAAGTTCCGAATCATCTCTAATCACTTTATAACGTTGTAGCGCTTCATACCGAAACTTTTCCAGGCATAAAAATTTTGTTTAGGATCGCAGCTATGGCTCGTTCACACGCTCCATTCCACTCCCTTGCGAAGTGGATCATGACAGCTGTCAAGCCTCGTTCAAGAATGGCGTGCTCACGGTATCGCTTCAAAAACGCCGCAAGCACAAGCGACCATGAAGAGCATTCCAATCAAAAAGGAGTGAACGGATAGCTAAGGCAAGCGCTTGCGACAGGCGCCACTACATGTGGTGCCTGTCGTACTAAACACGGATAAAAATAATGTCCAGGACTGAGGATAAGTTGAACGAACGCATCGAGCGGCTTACCCGCTCGAATGACGACCTGTATCAATTTGCTTTTCTAGCTGCGCACGAGCTCCAGGCTCCGCTTGTCACCATAGACGGCTTTCTCTCTTTGCTGCAGGGTAAGTATGCTTCCCAGCTGCCAGAGGACGCGAACCTCTGGCTCGAGGAGACAGTCGCCGCCGCAGGCAGGATGCGATCCGTGATTCATGCGCTTCTTACACTGTCACGTGTTGACTCGCAGGAGATTATGTTTGAGCCAACAGACAGCCGAGCCGCTCTGGAAGACGCACTGAAATCGCTCAAACCTGTAATTGAGGAGAGAAGTGCTCGCATCGAAATCGGTGACCTGCCTGAGGTGAAGGCCGAGCCCACATTGCTCATGTTGCTTTTCCAGAACCTCATTGGTAACGCCCTAAAATTTTCTGAAGCGCCGGTAATTAAAATCGCGGCCACACAAAACGACTCCGGCTGGTTGTTTTCAGTAGCAGATAATGGCGTCGGTTTTGACATGAAGTATGTCGATCAGCTTTTCAATCGCTTCAAGAGGCTGCACGCAAAGGCGCAGTACCCGGGCACAGGGCTCGGACTGGCGCTGTGCAAGCGCATCATCGAGCGCCATGGCGGAGCCATCTGGGCGCAATCGGAGTGTGATGCTGGCACTACGATTTTCTTTACCATCCCCCATGCCTCAACCTGATGTAATCGTATCCGGCGCTGAATACGGTGCACATCCCTTAAACGCGCAGATATTGCTCGGTCATTAACTGTTCATAAAAATAGCTGGAGGACCCGAACACGGACATTACTAATTCAATTGATAGTGGACGAATCGAAGGTCTGATTCCGCCATCAACTATTGCAACAGCGCTTGGACTCGTCCGCTGATGGGATTTTTTACAAGGAGTACAGGGCTATGATTGAAAGAAAAACATATTTGACCCATACAGCAGGTCTTTTAGCGGGACTTTCCATTGCTACCTCTATTTCGTTTTGCGCAGGGAGCTATACCGGGCTCTATGCGGCGCAAGCAGCGGCTAAGAAGTTTCAGCTGCGGGCGACCAAAACCGACACTAAAAAAGAGACGGCTCAGAAAACAACCGACAAGCGCATGGAAATAGTAGAGGAGGCTGTCTCCAGTTTGCGTGAGACGCAAGACGCTCTCAAGCATCTTGATGGGGGCAAGAACAAAGATGCTCTGGCTGCCCTCGAGCGTGCAACCGGAAAGCTTGAAATCGTGCTCGCTCGTGATCCGAAAGTGGCGCTCATACCCGTTGATGTAAAGGCAGTTACCAGCGATGTCTATGGATCTGTCGATGCAATCAGGAATGCCCGGCAAGAAGCTGAGAGGCTCCTCAAGGATGGCCGGCTACAGGAAGCACGCCGGATATTGCAAAATTTCGGCAGCGAAACCGTGATCAGCACCGCAAATCTTCCTGTTGCCACCTATCCAGCCGCCTTGAAAAAAGCGGCGAAGCTAGTAGATGAGAATAAGACAGCGGAAGCCAAAGAAGTCCTCCAGACCACACTAAACACACTTGTGGTGACGGATTTGGTTGTGCCCTTGCCGGTATTGCGAGCTCAAGTGTCTCTGGAAAAAGCCGATGATATTGCCAAAATGAAAACGCGCTCGCCTGAGAAGAACAAGCAACTAACAGAGTTGCTAAACACCGCTGATCAAGAAATCAAGGTTGCCGAAGCGCTGGGCTACGGGAAGAAAGAAGATTTCAACTCTTTCCACAAGCAAATTGACTCTATTCGTCAGAAGACCGCCAACGGCAAGTCTGGCAACGGATTTTTCGAACAGATAAAAACATATATGGATCTAATGGCGAAAAGCAGCCAGCGCAAGACCAATTAAGTGAGCCGCCTCAGTTTTAACATGCTGCGCACTGCGGCAACTTCTCGCACCGTTTTTGAATGCGTGCGTGTCCTCAGCCTAGGAATTTGTTTTCGCAGACCGTTCTCGTTCAAATCACCGAGTCCGGAGCAGCGCGGAAAGCAGGTTTATTTCTAGCGTCAAAATCTTATGTCGGCACTGTAACGTACGAAAGAGTGGTATCTCGTCAGATACCACTCTTCCCGTCGTACTTCAGGTGCATAGGCACAGCCAGGCTCTACTGGACGGCATTAGCCACGATGCAGGTGACCGGGCTTTGGATTAATAATCCATGTCAGCGCCCGCCGGCATCATCGGTCCTCTTTTTTCTTCTGGCGCCTCTAAGACCAGCGCCTCGGTGGTGAGGAACATACCGGCAATAGATGCGGCGTTTTGCAGAGCGCAACGCTCCACTTTGGCCGGATCGATAATGCCATGTTCGCATACAGCCGATGCGGTCGCGTCAGCCGACAAGGTAATCATCGAGTTCAAGCTCCTCGCCCAGTCGACGCATCTTGCGCAGCGCACGCGAGTGCAGGTGTTTTACTCGCTCGGCTGAGAGGCCCAGTAGTTTTGCTATCTCATCGACCGGCAGGCAACGGTTGTGATTGTCGAGACCGTAGCGAAGCTTTACTACTTCTCTTTCTCGCAGATTCAGCCGGCTCAGTAGCTTGCCGACGTCTACGCTGAGAAGAAGTTCGGCGGCTTCTTCGTCGACGCTCTTGCCACTGTCGGCAACACCATCGGCGACTGTGGCATCTACCTCATCGCCAAGTGGTGCATCAAGCGAAATGCACTGCTTGTACGCGTTCAGCACATACTCAACTCTTTCGACAGGCATGTTGCAACAGTTGCTCAGCTCCTGCACAGTCGGTGAGCGTCCCAGGCTGGCGTGCAGGTTGTTCATGGACTTTTGCACTTTA
>CAZISK010000247.1:0-9425 GCA_964541355.1 uncultured Candidatus Obscuribacterales bacterium | reverse complement strand
TTGCTCAAAACCTCCTCAATAAATTTCGAAATCCCGTTGGATTGGCAGAAAAGTTGTCCGCGGTCGACGAAAAAATAGTGTTTTTCGTTGGCATCGAACACCGGCTGCTTACCTCGAAAGAGGTCGATGGTAAGCCGCTCGGCACCATTTTCGCCACCGAGAACATATACGCGATCATCTTTACCGCACAACGTTTTCGAGCCAAAGAAAGCGAACCTGAGAGATGGATCAAGTGTGCCACGAAGCACTGCGCGACCGTCCTCTCGAAAGAACTGCCCATTGCTGAAATACAAGTATCGAAGCTGCTTTCCGTCGTATGCTGTTTTCAGAAGCACTCCGTCCGTTCGGAACAGTTCTGCCAGCTTTCCGGGGATAGCCTGTATGTGCCGCGGTGTAGTGCTTGGACTATTGATGATCACCGGCTTTTTGACGATCGATTCGAGAAGCTCTATTGGAATCGGCTGGCGAGCGTCGTGTACGAACAACTCGAAAAAATAATCTTTTAACTGGTCGGGTAGGCTAGAGATTGGTTCTCCGGTCGAAGGATACTTTACCTCCGGTTGAAAGACAGAGACTCGCTTTAGAATTCTCTCGTCAGGAGACAGCTTGATTTTGGGATCTGCAGGTTTGTAAACACCACCATATGGATGAACATAGAGCAGGCATTCGAACAACAAGACAGCAAAGGCATACCAATCACTTTCTGTCGAGAGAGAATGCACCATATTTAGTGCACCGTTGCACACCTGAAGTATAAGTGGATCGGTGTAGCGTGGCGAAAACGACCGACAGAGGAAGGCACCGAATTGCATACTGTCTGCATCGATAAAGTAGGGATGATTGTCCTTGATGAGGATGTTGAATTGGTTGAAGTCGCCTATTACGATTGACTGTCTATGAAGCTGAGACACCGTGCGGTGAATCTCTATGAAGAGCTCCACGACGTCTTTGTCGGATATCCCGCTGGTCTCTCTAAAATCTCTTTGTGAATATTCGCGCAAGCTGCACGCAGCCGATATGAGCTGCATTGTGTAACCGGTGACTTGCCCTGACTGGCCTATTTGGCTGTATGCGCAATTTAGTGGTGTGACTACATTCTGCGACAATACTTTTGGGAATTGCGGCAGTTTGCTCTGATAATCGTTGAGGCGCTGCTCTACCAACTTTGCGATTCCGGATTGTTGAAACTGTGGATGATCCGGCAACTTGAACAGCTTTAGTGCTGTAGTTGAATTGAGTCTAAAGATCTCAGCTTCGCCGCCCTCGCCGATCATGTCGCTAGATGTCAATTTGATTACTGGTTGATCGTTGATGAATACCTTACGCATTTGTCAGTTCCTCATACTCGTCGCTTTCTAAATGCGATGAGCGTGGTATCATCCGAGAGAAGTCCAAAGGAGCGCTCCAGGTGCATGGTGTCGCCATCTTGTTTTGCTCTTACAACTTCACTGTTTAATTGACGAAGCCACGGAGTTATCAGCTCCGATTCGCCATCATCGTAAAATCGATCGTCTCTCCAGAACTGCTCAATCGGGCCGACTCGAATGTTTTTTCCCGGTACATGTCGATTCTCCTTGTCAAAAAGTTCTTTTAAACCGTCTGTTGCAATTAATCCAGAATCAAGCTCCTCCGTCGCTACGACCGAGTGCAGTTTGAATCTTAGCCACTCGCTGCGATAGTTTGCCTTCGTCAGAGGGTACACTATATACGGTGGCGCATTCTCAGGAAACGGTCCCAGGACGTTGAGATCTCCATTGCAAGCATACACTCCGTCGCCTACGGAAAAGAAGAGTGAGACGCTGGGTGTGATCACTAGTCCCACGGTCGTGAACAAAAAGTAGTCATGGACCAGGCGGTCGAGAGAGCAGCAGCGATCTTCGGCGTTTACATTTTTTTGTTTCTTTACTGATATCGACGCCTGTTCGGCAACGCATCGGATGCAGTCGCAGAAAGGGATGTCTAGATAGTCCAGAATTTGAATCATCCGCTTCAAGAATTTGCGGCGAACCTTTTCGAAAAGGAATACTCCTTCTTCTTCAGTTCTTATCGTGTCGATGGAGCCATTGCAAACGCAATCATAAATTAATCGGCATATCAGGCGACCTCCAATTTTGGCACCAACCTCGGAGTGTCGCCCGCTGCTCGAGCCGTCGTGAACGGTGGCAATAGTGCAATTCGGCAGAACTTCGAGACTGTATCCATCCTGATTGTTTTTTCCAAAAAGAAGATTGCCGGTGCCGATGTGCGCTCTTCCGGAAATTGTGCCGGCTGAAAATTGAAACCCGAGAGTCATAAACTCCTCCGCGTTTTTTAAAGGCGCTTCTACGCCATTTAAGAACTTACGCTCAGTAGATTGTAGGGTAACCGTTAGTTATACGATAACCCTTCCTGGTGAATTCTGTCAAGCGGGCTCGTTTCTTCTGGGGATGTAACCAAATAAATTACTAATATACGTTAAAGTGAAGCGATTTTGCTGGATTTCAACCAGAGTTTGTTGACCGCAACCCTCAAGGCGACGATCTCAGAAAACGACGTTCCGCAGTCTGCAATAGCTCGGCGGGGCACTGCATATGATGCGCAATCGAATCTTCCAAGCAAGTTTTCCAACGTGTCCGTCCGATCACCATCATCAGACAGACGTTTCCAACAGCGAACGAGCGTACCACGCGGGCCGTTGAAACCCTTCTGGTTCAGTAGTGAGCGTAAGATATCAAAGTATAGTATCTTATGTACTTACATATTGAAATTTTCGGCGTCCACCGGTGACATGGCGCCAGAGCCCTGGAGTTATCCGAGAGGACATATGATCAAAGCACCCCCGAGGAAAGTACCCGACCACCTTCAGCCGCACGACTATTGCAGACTAGCAATTCAATATTATTTGATGGGATGGACCCGCCAGTCGGTCAAGGCTGGACGTTTGGCGCTCCAGACTAAGCCTAATGATCTAGCCGGGACTCCATTCGGAGAGCTGAGCGAGGAAGATTATGCTCGGTTTCGAAGGATGATTGAGGGGCTCGACACAAGTGTATCTATTGGCGAGCAGGTTCTCGGCGTGGCTCGATCCTTCGTCGACTTTGTACAGGATGGCGTGGACTCGAGCTCGAAGGTTGCAGACGACTTGGTCAAAGACAATCAGGTTCTGCGCCTTTTGAAGTTTGGATTCGAGGAGTCGGTACGCACGATAGCAAATGGTGCGCAAGAAGCGCTAAATATGGCTATGGAAGAGGCTGTCAAAGTAACTCAACCACCACGAGCTGTTCCTGATAACCTGACTTCGCAAGGCTATCTTGATTTAGCAAAGCAGTACTTGAGCTACGGTTGGACCGAACAGGCCCGTGATTCATTATTGAAGGTACGCGAAATGGAAGGCGACAAGCTCAAGGGAGCGTTGGCCTGGACTTTGCTCAGAACTCAACTTCCGAAAGAGCCATTGCCCTATCTGGCTGAGGAAGGTCTTGCTGAAGCGCGACGCAAAATTGCTCGCGGTCAATTGCTGGACGCGCGATTTGTTCTTGAAGAGTTGATCATTCGTTATCCTGAAATTGAATTGCTATATTGTTTGCTCGCGCATTGCGAGTGCAATGCCGGTCGTCTAGAGCAAGCTCAAAAGCATCTCAACAAGGCGGTCGAGCTCAATCCCAATTATCTGAACACCTGGTTGCAGCTTGCCAGAGTTCACGCTATAGGCGGCTCCGTGATGGAAGCACAGCGTTGCCTTGACAGGGCAACAGATTTAGATCCTGATGACTTTTCGATTCCGCACTATCGCCAAGTTATATCGGTGCTCTCTCGTCTATAAACTTCGATTCGTCATCGTTCTGGGCAGGCGCTGGCTCTCGGGTCTTGCGAGATTGACCAGACCATCTTTCAATCTCATCCGTTGTCACTAGATATGGTGCGATCTAACAAGATTCGATCTGGACTTCGACATACCCGACCACTTCCTTCCTGAGATGACGGTGGAGGATTTCACCGTTGCTCACCCTGGAAAATTCGGTTGAGTTTTTCAATTTAGTTCTCGAAACAATGTTGAGTGACAGCGAGAAGCAAGATCTGGTAGCGTTCCTCAATACCCTCTAATTACTCTGAGCTTGAAAATCACCTTTGGATATTGTGGTTCAATTCTGTCAAATTGAGCCTGCCATGCGTGTTTTCCCCATTACAAAATCCTCATAATTCGGTTATATTGTTATCTGGAAAACTCATTTGGGCAAAAATCAAAAACGGCAGGGAGCCAGAGTTGGCGAAATCTTGCCACAACTGTGCCACATTTTCTTGCCATGATAGATTCATCTGACCAAGGGATGCAATGACTACAGTCTCCAACACCCCCCCACCATTATTCGGAGGAGCCACTCCGCTAGAGCTTAAAGCGGAAGAGTTCGCCGTGTTGTTAAGAGGCGGTCTTGACCAGCAGTTTTCACGCCAGTTCCAGCGGTATGCGAAGAAGTCGGATGCAAAGGAGCTCGAGGCGTTGGTGGTGCTGATTAACAATCAACTTTCCAGGGGTGCAAGGCGGAAACAAGCCAGGGTTGTGTTGTCGCAACAAACCGGCTGCCCCTCCGTGACTATTATGGACAGCTCACGCTTGTTTGGAAGTGGTTGGTCGATCGCCAGACAGACCTTCGCGTTTTAGAATTACTCGACAATTTGGGTTAAGCGTTCACGAGCCTCGCTGCATATCGAATGTCAGCCGTCACTTGTTGGATGCGGTAGGTCGACGCCAGGCAGACCTTAGGTTTTTGAATTATTCGACAATTTGAGTCACGAACCTAGTACACACTAATGCCAGCCGTCACGCTGTCATTAACAGGATGTTCATCATTTACGGAATGCGAGCCCTGGGCGTGCAGTTGTATGTCAAGCATTCAATGACCGAAGTGCGCACACGTTGTATGATCTCCTTCTTTGAGAAGCCGGTCTTGATCCGGCGCGCCGTCTTGCAACCAGGAGCATGTCATGCAGTCTTCCACAAGGAAAACCGGATCTATAAAAGCCAATCAGTTTAAAGAATCGGTTATTCGGGAGATGTCCCGACTCGCCGCTCAGCATAAGGCGGTCAATCTTGGTCAGGGTGTACCGGACTTCCCGGCGCCGCTTGAATTGAAAGAGGCTGCAATCAAAGCCGTACTTGATGACATCAATCAATATGCCATCACCTGGGGCGATCGCCCTTTTCGCGATGCGATCACTGAGAAAACCAAACGCTATCTTGGTTTAAACATAGATCCGGAGAAAAACATAACGGTGACCTGCGGTGCCACCGAAGCTATGGTCGCAACCATGCTTGCCCTGGTCGATCCTGATGAGGAGGTCATCGTATTCGAGCCCTTCTACGAGAACTACGGTCCTGATGCCATCTTATCTGGTGCCACACCCAAGTTCGTAAAGCTCAATCCTCCCAATTGGGATTTTGACGAGAACGAGCTCAGGCAGGCTTTCTCCGATAAGACTCGGGCAATCATTATCAATACGCCGCACAATCCTACGGGTAAAGTATTCACCAGAGAACAGTTGACCACCATTGCCGAGCTCTGCCAGAAATGGGGCGTTCTTGCATTTACCGATGAGATTTACGAACACATTCTGTACGACAACGCACAACATATCGCCATCGCCACTTTGCCTGGAATGGAGGATCTGACCGTCACCATCAATAGTCTCTCGAAGACTTACAGTGTGACAGGATGGAGAATCGGCTGGGCGATTGCTCATGAGGATCTGACCCTTCCCATTCGCAAGGTGCATGATTTTCTGAGCGTTGGGGCGCCTGCACCGCTGCAACGTGCTGGGGCTACTGCAGTCAACTTGCCGCAGAAATTCTACGACGAGCTTAAGGAAGAGTATGCGTCGCGACGAAAATTGATGCTCGAAATTCTCGATGAGGTTGGAATTGAGTACTTCAGACCTGAGGGCGCCTACTACGTCTTCTGCGATATAAGCAAATTCGGATTTAAAGACGACCTCGCTATCACTAAGCATCTGGTCAAGGAGATTGGTGTTGCGGTAGTTCCGGGCAGCAGCTTCTTCCGCCGTTCTGAGGAGCCTGGGCAGTACATTCGCTTCTGCTTTAGCCGCCAGCCCGAGACACTTGCAGCTGCACGCGAGCGTCTTGTGAAACTTAAGCCGTTGCAATAGGTCGATTCGCGTCGCCAAATCTCTTCGTGGCTCGCCAACCGGCTCGATCGACCCGACGTCTTGCTATCAACTCAGCATGGAGCAGGCTACTGCCCCGTTAAGAGTGCAGCCACAACGACCAGTTCAGCTACCGATGAGATGATCAGCATCAGTCCACTGGGCATGAACTTTCTGGTTTTTTTTAAGCGAATTGCAAACATGATATTAAGAATAACGAGCACGACGGCCGACGCAATCAGTCCATTCTGAAGGGCGACCAGCGAATATGCGAAACAAAGGGCGAGCGCAACGCCGCTTGCCAGTCCGGCGATGAGAGACGCTTTGCTTTTGGCTTTTACGAAGCCCATTGTGCCGCCTGCCGCGACGAGAATCGCCGTCACCAAAACTACGTACGATGCGATTTGACCGAATTGCATTGCTTCCAGTGCCTGTTGAGTTGATACGCTTGCGATTCTAACTCATGAATCAGCTTCGGAAGCTAAAGGTTTGCTATTTATTGAGAGGGGTGGTTTTGGGAGGTGTGCTGGGGGTGCCTATAACAACTGTTGGAGCAGTTGTTACGCTCTTGGTTATCGTGAATTGATCGAACACCCTCCCATCGCCCCCGAGTTGCGATAACTTCAAAGTCGTCCCAGTAATATCACAGATGGTGAACGAATGGGCATAAACGTACTTTTCGATGAACGGTTGAAGGCTGCTGAATGGTGCCTTATCGTAAAGGCGAGCGCCACCGCCACCGGTGACAATATGAATAATTCCCTTTGGAGTGGTTTTAGTCTTGCCGTCGAAGTTTTTGTCAATTGTAATGCTTCCCGGCACCACGCCGACCGAGAGTCCGCCGAGATTCTTGTTGTCTTGCTTGAAGTGCAATGGAGGGGTTCTTTGATAGCAGTGGGCGTGACCTGCAAAGGCGATGTCCACACCGCGATTCTCAAATATGTCTACTAAGAGCCGCATGCGCTGCTCCTCGGAATGAACCTCGTCCACGCTGAAGGCGGGCTGGTGAAAGCAGGCGAACTTCCAGGTCGCTTTGCTACGAGCCAGGTCGTTGTCTACCCACTTTCGCATTTCGGGATTGCTCCAATCCATGTATGCATTGCCGTCCAATACCAGCCAGTGCGAGTTACCGTAGTCGAATGAGTAATTGGCCATGCGCGGAAATCGTCGACCAGCTGACTTTACAAAGTTCAGCTGATTGTCTACATTGCCGACGATTCTTGTCGAGTTGGCGGCGTTGGGAATTTTGTTGGGACCATTCAAAGGTTGAAAAAAGAGCAGGTAATATCCGAGTGCGTCGGGAAATCTCGAAAAATCAGTGCCTTCCCAGGCAGTCGTCAGCGCGATGTCGTGGTTGCCGATTACTCCCAAGGTCGGCGTAGAGCGAATCAGAGGTGCCCCATGATACGGTGAGCTGACATCGGAATTCAAAATGGGGAAGTATCGGGTGAGATATTCTGAGATCAAACCACAGTTGTAGACGATGTCTCCAGGAATAATCAAAAAATCCGGCTTTTGCAGTTCCATCTGACTAACAACAGCTTTCTGCCCGGAAGAACCAGCGCCAATGTCGCCGACAACTGCAAATCGATATGCTTGATTTGCGTTCTTTCTCGCCATGCCATGCGATTGAAAAACAACAGCGTCACTCTTCAAAACGCGGTAGTTAAACTTCTCTCCTGGTTTTAAGTTATCGATTGTTGCGCGATTAATCGAGAAGGAAACAGAGCCTACCAGAGGCATCGGCGTGGTTGCGACTTTGGCGGTTTTTCGCCAGGTCTTCTCATTGACTGATTGCCATTCAACGCTCCAGCTCTGCGAATCTTTAGTCGTTTCCGCCCCCCAGACAACATCCATCCGCTCCGGATCTTTGAGGCGAGCGGAATTGCCAAGCTGCAGATAGGGCTTGACCACAAAAACATCACTTTGAGCAGATACCGTGAGACCGCAGATTGCTATGCCTGAGATGAAAGCCATAAGGGCGACCAGTAAATGCCACTGTCGCCTGATTGGTTTTCTCCTGATAACCCTTTTCTCAACAGGGACTGACTGGGGTTCCACGCTGCGCGGTGTCTCCTGAACATATATGATCATAAGATACCGCTTTGGTGTGTAAGTTTCATTATTCACATACAATTTGAATGTTGCCTGGCGTCCTCGGTTGTAATGCATCAGTCCACACAAGATACCTTCATCTGCCCAGTATGTGAAGCGGAAAACCGCCAGACGGCTCGATTTTGCCGAAGATGCGGACGTAGCCGACTAGCGCTCGATAAGCCTGAAGATAGCGACAAGTCGTCGAAAAGAACGCTGGAGCTGACCTGTCCGAAGTGTGTGTCACCAGTCAGGGTGACCGATAGCTACTGCTCTCACTGCGGAGATTCACAACCATTCCGCATTTTGCCGGATATGAAGGTGTGTCGTGACTGCGGCACTCAAATGCCCGAATTGGCCAACTATTGTTATGCCTGCGGCACTGATGTTTCCAAACATTCGACCAACCAGGTGCCGGTGCCGATCGCTCTTTTTGAAGATGACGATCCGGATGGATTCCCTCAGTTCGAGGCGTGAAGCCGACGTCTTTGAAGTACAGATTGCTGGAAGTGGGTGATACTCATTTCTTTGGTGCTAAAGGCTGAATGTTGAACCCTTTGACTTTCCACTGACCATCAACTTTGGCGACGACGAATCTCACGATCGCCTGACCTTTTTCGTACTCTGCCTTCATTCCAAGGTCATAAACGAACTGACTCTGAATCGTCCTAACCGTAGTTATCTGAGCCTTATCGCAACGCTTGAACGTACCCAGCGATTTGGCGATTATATTCGTGAAAACTGCGTTAGTCGCCATGGATTGCAAGGGATTGTTCAGTTCGGAGGCTAATTGCGAATCGGCTACTTTCTTTATTGAATCCACAGAAAGATTTCCGCATAACCACGGTCCGATGCGATCGACAAAGGCTCTGGACTGAATCTGATCGGCCTCATTCATCTTACCTAAAATTGGTGACTCGACATTGAATGTCGACACCGTCCATCGATTGTCTTTGTGTGCCACCGCAACGAGCACTGTCGCAGGACCACCCAGCTGACACATATTCACGCTGCAACTGAACTCTATATGCACCGGGATCCAAACGCAGGGGGCTATGCTCTTCGTGTCTTAAAGTCGCACCATCGCTTACCACGAGATAACGCTGTTCGCCATTTTGGAATGTCTTAGCCAACTTCGCATCGATGGCATGTGCGTGCCCAGTCACTTCGCCGAATGCCAGAACAACACGCGA
>CAZISK010000246.1:0-9456 GCA_964541355.1 uncultured Candidatus Obscuribacterales bacterium | reverse complement strand
CTTTGAAAGCCAGAGATATTAAGCCGAGCAATGAGGTATCAACATCTGACGTTGAAATGAAGTCGAGGCGGACGGCTGTATGGAACGAGCTGCGAAGTGTTATGGACAGCATCGAGATCACAGCGGCGAATAGGGAATCACCCAAAATGAAGAATTTGGTTGAAGTAGCCTTTGATGAAGTATGCAAGAAACACTTCTCGAATTCTGCGGATGCTGACGGGAAAAAACTGGAAAAAGAGTTCCAAGGCATTAAGGATAAATTTTTGGCAGGAGATCCGGAAACAAAGCAGAAGGTCTATGATGAAATCGCGAAGACTTCGGAGCCATCCGTCAAGTTTAATTCTCAACCGAGTCCTTCTGCTCCCAATGGTCCTAATATTGGTTCAGAGAAAACGAACTCCAGGGAGAAATCACCATTCGAAAGACGGATTACGCCGGAACTCCATCCTCCGCCAGTAACACCACCAGCTGAGGGAATTGAGACAATCATGATTGGTGGAAAGCTTTATATTCAGAGGATTGGTCCGGGTGAAGTTACGGTTGATCGAATAAAGACATTTTTGGACGAGATTGAAAAGCGAATCGAATTGGCTCGGGGGAATCCTGAACAAGTCAGAATACTCGAGCAGTTGAGACAGGAATACTTTGCCATTCCAGAGGCAGATCGGCAAAGGTACTGTGAGAGGCTGCATTCTGACCTTCAGAAGGTAAGGCGGACAGGATCGATAGCTGCACTTAAGGGAGCGCCTGCCGCTATAGTTGGAATTCTTATCCTCTTGCATGAGCTGGTACCAGGATAATAGAAAGCCTCAGTAACCAGTTCTAGATTGCAAGACAACTGTTCTATAAGAAAAACCGGAGGTGCCATGCGCGGTGCCTCCGGATCTTTGTTCTTGAACGCCGATTTCAGAATCATTGAACGCCTTGAGTTCCTTTGCCAGGTCGCGAGACAACTGTTCTACGAGAGGAACACTGAAGTACCACCACCTGCAGTTTTTCAGTTTTGTAGTTCTTGAATGAGCCGGTTAAAGGTCCATAGAACGCCTTGAGTAGCATTGCCAGGTTGCCAAACAACTGTTCTAGGAAAAAGCACACGGAGCCACCATGGACGGTGCCTCAGTGTCTTGGTATTCCAGGGCTCTGTGGCCCGGTTATTTGATCGACTGCCCGTAAAGCTGAGCTCTCTGCCGAAGCTCTTCTGCTTTATGCATAATCCTTGGATCGATGATATTCTTCTCAACACCGGAACCAGCTAAATTCTTCATTGCTTCCTCTAGCAAAGAATGAGCCTTTGCCGGATGTCCCTGCATCTCTAATTGAATTGCTCTCTTCAGCGCAAGCTGCTCGTATTGCAATTTGAATTGAAACGGATTCTCCTTCAGCCTTAACGCCACAATAGAAGCGGCGTTATTGTACAACTGATCCGCCACCTGACCGTTCGCGGTTACAGCTTTGGTGTCACCGTATAATTCGTATGCCCTGGCAGCCTGAAGCGAATCTTTGCCAAAAATTTCTACGTTTTCTTTGACACATTTTTCTGCGGTATCATTCAAAATACGGCTGTAACCTGTCATGATCGCCGGTTTGCTTATCAAATAATCTATAGAATTGCGCAGAGTCAAGTCATCGCTAAGCCGAATTTCTTCGCTACGATCATTCCAACTGTTAACGAGCTGTCCCTTTTGGCTAACCGTCGGTTTTTCGATCCTAGCTTGAGGACTTGGGTGTTGAGCCAACTTTATGACCTGGGCTTGATAGATTGATGTTGCGATTTGGCAGGACACTTCTGCTTTACTGGTATCTCCAATCTCTTTATAGAATCTAGCGACTTGCATATGGGCTTCTGCTAAAACGCAGCTGTCATGTCCTTGTTTTTGCTCAATAACTCGCAAGGCATCGGAGATATTGCGTTCCATAGTATCGAATTGAGCTTTCTGAGCTTCTGTCTGAGGTCGCTCTGATAGCTTCACCAACTCCCTGGCTGCTTTGAGTGTGACCGCTAATCCTGTTGTGCTTACGCTTGCTTCCCGTTCCAGGCGCTCCTGCGCCTCAAGTGCTTTGGCGCGATACACCATGGCACCGGTTGGCGATTGTCTTTCTTCTGACAAATTGGCCAGTTGATTGTAGATCTTGACCAGCGAAGAAAAATCTTTCTTACCTTCCAGACGCCGTGACTTTATGTACAACCGGCCAAAATCTTCTTCGGTTTGACCTATCGACCCAAGTAGCTTATCCAGAGCTTCCCATCGCCTGAGAATATCTTTTTCCTTCTCTGTTTGAGTTCCTCCAGCTTCAAGCTTGGCTTCGTGTTCGGCGACCGAGATTGAGTCCACATTGGACCGGATGGCTTTCTGTAAGACGACACGTGCTCTTTCCTTGAGTTCAGGCTTTACTGCTTTCGACTCTTTGGCGACTAAGGTTAGAGCCGCATGGATTACGAGAGGATCGGTCTCGTCATTGGTGTCAATCACCCAAGCCATAGCATTCATACGCGGGTCGTGATTCGACACTAAAGGCGATACTACCGAAAATGACCCATTCCGTCCAATGAAGTCACGACAGCTGGACATGATGTCACTGTCTGGCTTTGCAGCCGCCCAGGCATAGATTCGGTAAACACCCGCAGTTGCCTCTACGTTTGCTTTTTGCTTATCAGCCAATTGGAAGAATACCTTGGCTCGCCGTTGGCGTTCGAGATCGTTGCATCCGCGACTGGACTCGACTAAGGACTCTTCTGACAATCTCAAAGCGGTCTGTGCATACATCGGCTCCAGGCTCTCGACCAGGTTAACGACCTCATCCCTGTCTTGAGTGCTTGTAGTCGCTACGCGGACGAGACATCTTAGCGATTTATTGATCTGCTCAAACGACGCCTCCTTTCGCCAGTCAAGTAGTCCACGCGCAGCTGCCATTTGTACACTAACCGGAGTTTCTTTCGATTCGCACAACAAAGCATAAGCACTCAGCGCAGTCTTTTTGTGCAATGCATTTGAGCCAATCACAGTACCATCGTCCAGAAGCTGATTTGCGGACTTGAGCCTGGATTCTGCTGTTCCATCGTTTCGGCTGAGGTCGGTCTTGAGCAGATCGGGATACGAAATTCCATCAGGCATTTTGATTTGCTGGATGCGACCTTGTTTGATGTCTACAAAACTAATGCCTTGGCGAATTATTCGCATTTCGCGCATCGCGCCATTTGGCATTGTTTCGTTCAAACCATCGTTACCCACGTGTTCTCTCAATAATTTTTCTACTTGCTGCCAATTTGGTTGGCGTTGCATCACATAGTCGCTAAGCCGCAATACGAGATTAGAAAAGTATTTCTTTGCTGAGGCGCGGAACGATTCGGATCGAGTTGCATTGTTCGCTGATTCCTTTTGAAAATCCAGCGACAAGGAGAGAAGGTGCAGCGCTTGTTGATTCTTTTTCCCGATTCTTTCTAGTAATGTGTCAACACCTTCGTACAATTGTATGTGCGCAAGCATCTTATGGAAAGGCAAAAATCCGGGATGGATCAGCTCTCCCTTGAGTATTATTGATGTGGCTTCTAGTCGGACATCGGTATCTCTGGACTGTGCCAAACCTACAATCAACTTTGTGCGCCTGTCTGCAGCAGACTTGATGGGACCTTCGTCCATGGCAAAACGGAGTGCTTGGATTACATTCTCAGCCGAATCTTGTTTTCTAATAGCGCTACTAACCACTCTGTCGATAGCGTTGAGCTGTTCACTTCGCAACTCCAGTAGATCTATTGCCAACCCGGTTCTTGCTTGTGCGTACTTGCGATTCGACAAGTTATTCGAATGGGCTTCAATTTTACGTTCACCAATCAGTCCAGCAAGATCACGGGTCTGTCCAGGAAGATCTACTTGAACACCACCATGAAGCCTTCTGTGTATCACAGGCCAAAAGACTTCGTTCGCTTTTTCTAGATCAGATAGTTTCAGTTCGGTTAAGGACTTGCTCTCCCGCCGATAGTCTTCCAATTCGTCCGTGGGGGCGTAGACGAAGGGCTCGTCCCAACTGTGCGGTGGACGTAGCTCCGGAGGAAGTCGAGACTCAACTAAATCAATCGTCTTTCTTGGGTGCGGACGCAGCAAAAGGGGACGGTAGTCGACATCCTTTTGGGAATTTTGACCACCACCATGGCATGCCGCTGAACCTAGGTGCACAATGACTTTTGGCACAGGAGGACGAGGAGACAGGTCTGTATAAACTTCATTCCAGATGCTCTCTTTCGAGCGACCAGTAATCTCGGACAAGTATCCGACCCTGACGGCAAGAGGTCCTTGCGTTGGCACTTTGGCCGAGAACGAGTCCGATTGCGCAAGACCTTGCCATGACTTTTTAGTACGCTTGATACTTTCTTGAGCGGCTGGCTTTTGGGCAACACGGTCACGAGCCTTTTCATTAGCCGATAACGATTGTTGTAGTTTGCTGACAGTCAGTCTGGGATCGAATCTTGTAAGCTGCTCAATTTCGTCAATAGTTTTCTCAGTTTTTTCGGTTTTTGATCCAAACTCTTCAACCCGTCTTGCATACATTTTTCGCCATGAATCTAGAATGAAATTGTCTTGCAAGGATGTACCAGTTATTAGCACAGATTCAAGGAGATTGACAGCTGTCGCTTTGTATCTTTCCTGCGAACCATATACGGCTATAGTGGTCAGTACATCTGTCGCTCGTAAAAAAGTCTTATTGTCTTCGCTCTCTAAGAGCATCCATGCGGCTGCCAGCCGAACTCGCTCATTGTTGTGTTGTAGCGCATCGAGCAAAACTTGAGCCCGAGGATCGGTGGAATCCTTTATTGGTTGTCCCTTGCATGCCTTGAAGATGGCAATGCATGCATCCTCGTAGTTGAATCTATAGTCTGCTAACGATGCGCTCATGAATTCGGCTCTAATATCCAAGGCAGTATTTGCCGTATCTACTGGTGTATCCAAGTACAAAGCAGCAACTCCATTTCGAATTTCACCAAGCACATCACGGGCTTCCTTCGCCACCTCTTTGTTGGTGGCTCCTTTCGCTACGGCCTCGAGTTTTTCTTGATGGTTGGTGAATCGCAATTGATAAAGGCGACCCATGATATGTGACTGCAGTGCAAGGTGATTGTTGCGACGAACCGGGTCATTGTCGTACGGTCTCGTCGCCTCTTTGTCCAGCATGAGCACATACAGTTCCGCTGCCTCTTCTTTGCTGATCAATGGAGAGTAGATTCGCTTGTCCTTTTTTTCGATTTCCGTTCGACTTAGGGCATCCAAGCACTTAAACAGAATAAACTTGATTTGGGGATGAGTAGTTTCGGGATCGATTCGCAAGAGACAATCTTCCACTACCACAGCCAACGCGTTCCTATCGCCTACCTTACTGTTCGATTGCGAGTCTTGCTGACTGCAAAGCAGAAGCAGCATTTCGCCGGCACGAATTCTCGCCATTACTAGCGCCTTCTCATCAGTTCCTTCAATTAACTCGGCTATAGCCCTATTTGAATCATGTCCGATTACCGTTTGGAAGAAGTCTTTACAGTTTCCCATCATCAGGAAAGCCAAAAACCTTGGGGCAGTTTTATTGAACTCCTCGTTTCCAGGATTAAATTTTGCAAGCTCCTCGATCTTGTTGTATCGGTCAGTGTGTGCCCTGTCTTGAGTTAGCTTGGAGTTATGAGCGCGGTCAGAGTTGATCTTTTTGTCACTAGTGACCAAACGTCCGAACCAATCCCCCCACTCCCCGCCATGTGGATCTTTGTAACCTTCGTTAATAGTCGCAAGATATTTGTTCTTGTTGAAAAGCCCCAAAATTTCTGCGTGCTTGGTCACGAAAGCATCCGCTTCCGCATGCGTGAATTCAGTCAAGGGCGCGTTAGAGATTCTCCGCATTGACTGGTCAAACTTTGGTTTGTAGTCCGCAGACTCAGGATCTATGCGGCGCCGATTTCTATATGCCTGCCACAGAAGCGCAAGAACCGCTGGATCGCTTTCACGCTCCAATAGCTCATTAATCGCTATTGGTCTAATAGTCTGCGCTGTTGATAAACGCTGCGAATTTTTCTCCAGTGCCTGAGCCTCTTCCTTGGTAGCACAAAAGCGGCTCCCTGCCATGTTGTAAATGGCACGAGCGGCAGCCAATCTGACCGCAGGAGAGCGCTCATAGAAGGAAGACTCGCCAGTCTTTTGGGAGTCAAACTTCAAATATTCGGCAATTTGATCAACGACTTCGCAATCGGTGATATGACAAGCGAACAGACAATTGATGGCAGATTCGCGCATTTCTGGGAACTGTCCCCAGCCGGGATTTTCTTCGCTTGGAGCGATAATTTTCCGGACCGAATAGATGAATTCCCGTCTGTCATTCACCATACTGCTAGGCAAGAGACTGTCCATCTGCCCCATTACAGCTAGCTTTGCCATCGCGGCATAAGTGCGACCAATCCCTCCTTCAGGATAAGGAATTGCCATAATAGCGAGTGTTATGTCAGCAATTCGCTTGGCACGATTATCATTTAACAGGTCTTTCGATGACACAATCAAATCAAGCACGCGCATGGCCAACACCGGCGATAATCCTGCCTCACCAGATAATCCAAATTTCGCAAATGCCTTGAGACAATCGTCGATTGCCGTTCCCATCTGGACGAATGTACTTTGATCCATTGAAAATTCTTTGAGGCTTCTAAAAGTTTCAATCGCCTGAAGTTTCATCTCAATGGCAGCTTCGCGCTGGGCCTTTGAGCCTTCAATCCTAGTCTCCAGCTCACGCTTTAAGGAGTCAAACACTTCTTTGTGAAACGCACCTGGTGTATCTTTGAGTTGCTCATAGCGCTTGAAGTGGTTCGCTACTGAGTCGCCTTCCAATGCAGCCGCTGTTCCAGCAATTGCAGCGAGCCCAATCACTTTCTTCTCGTGGTGTTGCGCATGGAATATAGACGTAGCGAGCGCTCTTACATCCGCATCTTTGTCAGACCCAGCGATTCTTAGTAATCCCAAGCAAAGATCCTCAGGACGAGCTCCGTAATTCTTGCCTTGCATTACGAGCCATTGTTCTCCAGATGCGCCGGTCGCTGTAAGATCCGCCCGTCTCAGTACAAGCAAGTCAGAGAGCTGATGCAGCATCTGCACTCTGAATTCACGATTGCCTGAATTGGTTTGGTTCTTTTGAAATTCGTCCAGTAGCAAAAATGCATATTCACCGCTACTAATTGCACCGTTGCGATAGAGAGCATCAGCTGCGACAATCCTTGTTTCCGGACGACCAGCAGTCAACGAAATTTCTCTGAGAGTAGCAATCACGTCTCTAAAATGAATACTCTGATCAACAGGCTGACTACTCACTTGTCTCACGTGGTCAGCGCCCTCGGGGTTTGGAGTCCTGACTTCGTATGCCGGAATCCATATCCTGCGGCGCAGAATGATACCATCACTTGCCGTGGTGCCGTCCGCGTTCCTACACAGATAAAGAAGCCCCAGTGAAGCAATTAGCCTGTCTTCATCTGAACGGTTTTCAGCTTCCACAAGGCCGTGGAGGTATTTGGGGGGTAAGTCGCCATTGTCCATTGTCGGCTTCTGTAGCTGATTCCCGTTAGGCAAGTATACTTTTGCCAACTCGGTCTCTGAATGTTTGGTAGCAAGCTCTGGTTTGCCCAGCAACGAATTTATTTCAACAAACTTCTGTCCAGCACTTTGTTTTGCCGCGCCTTTCAAGGCTAATACTTTTTCATAAGTGCCCAACATCTCCTTGATACCATTTGTCCAATCCACCTTTTTGACTTCATTTTGTCTGCCATCAGTTTCAAAACCCAAGAGGTTATCTTGGAGAATTTGGTCAGGTGTTCTTACCAACTTCTCGTAGAACCCATAGCTGAGTGTTGGCAAATAGTAGACGTTGGACACACCAAAAACCTTTCCAGCAGCCCCATGCAGATGACGCATCCAAGAGTCATTTATGATCTTATGAACCTCGGCAGCACCTTGCGTCTCAAATAGAGGTCTCCCCTTTCCCAATGCTTTGCCAATGCCTGCACGAGCAAGATTTTGAAAAATGTCAGCGTTGATAAACCAGCGACGGCCTGTCATAACCACTTCACCGTCCGGTCCCATTTTTTTCAAACCGTTTGTCAAAAAGCCCAGGCCGCCGGTACCACCTCGCAGTACTGCTACGCCTGCACACAGAGATCTGCCTGCATAGGCAGCTGCTTTGAATTGGATGGTTCCTGACACTAGCATGGCGGCGTCGATAGCGGTGGAGCTAATTTCTCCAAGGCGCTGCAATGCCATCTGATTGTCCAAGCACCGTTGAAGCCGTTCTGCGCAAACTAGTTTGCTAGATTCTCCACCCACCTGAACGTCAACAAGTTGATCGCCTGCATAGAGTCGCGAGTCGGTAGTCGACGCCACCTCATCACCACACCAATTATGTGAATCTAGAATATAGTTTTGCCTGTATGATCTCGTGACAGTTACCTTGATCTTTCCAGACTCCACACCAAATTTATGATGGTCGCGCATGTGATCGAACGAACTCCTGCGAACAATCTGCAACCGGTCAGGCGACAGATCCTGCGGCGTGACCAGTACTTCCGCGCCGCTCTGGTTATAGAAGTGTCCGTCGGTCCCGCGAGTCAGCAATTGACCATCCTTTACCAGGGATAGAATTTCTTTGCCGTGCTCATCGAATACCGCTACGACCTTTCCGTGCTGATCAAGACCGACCTGTCCCTTGCATTCGGTCACGCCACATCTAATCGGGTTGCCTTTCATGATGTCTTTGGCTGCGTCTTCAACATAAGGACCATACTTGGCCAGCCATTTTTCCATTTGCAAGAGCTTTCTCTCATTTGAAGGTGTTACGGCCAACCCTTCAGGCAGATCCAATTTGAATCCAATTAAGCGTTTTTCCTTGCTATCCCATGTCCCGGCCTCTCCCGGAAATACACCACGAGAGAGCGCATCTTTGGTCTTGAAGTCGCCCTTGAGCTTACTAAGTTGTTCTATCGATTCAGCACAATTGCGCATTCGAACTGAAAGAGCGAAGAGTCTATTCATCTGCATGGAATATCCAACAAGCTGCGCTGGATCTTCGGGAGGTGACCATTTTGTGCGATCTAAACCAAGCTTTTCTGTAACAAAGTCATGCCAGCGATTGGCTTCCTCACAATTGCTGACGTTAAACAGTTGCGCTTGCACCTGTCCATACAAAACCTTGTTTTCGTCAAAACGCAGAAGCAGTTGAACACAACTGGACACATCCCTGTTCTTATCAGCTGGACTGCCCAAAAGCAGGAGGGTCTCCTCTCCTTCCTTTAACATCTTTAGATGTTTCAGGTCCAATTTTCGCAGCCAGGCAGTATACCCCTCATAGGTATCCCCATGCCTGTTCTCCGCAGATCTTTTCGACAGGATGGGCCAACCGACAGGAACTTTGATACCGCGATTGACCATATCTGTGGAAGCGTTCACGTAG
>CAZISK010000245.1:0-9462 GCA_964541355.1 uncultured Candidatus Obscuribacterales bacterium | reverse complement strand
CCGGCGGCAACGGCAAAGGCGGAGGTGCAGCAGTTGCGGGACTAGGAATTGTAGGGATTACTCTCAGTCTTGCTGGCCAATTGATTGATTAAACAATTCACTAGAGTTCGAGTATTCATGCGCGAACTCAGATCGTACGCTGGTTAATCGCGACTGTCCTTGAATCTAGTTTTCGTCTGCGATAGTGGTGGCTTATTCGCACCATCATCAACCGCACCGACAAAATTAACATGAACGAGTACAAGAGGTTCTGTGTTCATTTCATTCTCGAAGTAACAAGACAGAGCACCATGAAGGAAGTCAGTCAGATCTTGTTTGTTCAAATTCTCAATCGACGATTTCTTGCCCAGAATATACTTGACCTGCTCCTGCACCTTGATGACGAACTCTTCTGCAGGAACACCTCGCGGTAGTATCACTCCGCGAATATAAACATCTGGACCAGCAACGATCTTGTGCTGTTTATCCAACAAAACTACAACTGTTATCAGGCCATCTTCGGCAATGTGCTTTCTCTGCTCGATAATCTCTTCATCGAGATGCCACTCTCGATTGTAGTCAATCAAGACGATACCGGCTTTGATACGATCGGCTTTGACACATCTGTCTTTCGTGACTTCGAGAACATCACCGTTTTCCATAACGAACACGTTATCCGGTCCGACACCACACTCGACCGCGAGTTCAGCGTGGCCTACCAACATGCGATATTCGCCATGGATCGGCATGAAGAACTTCGGCTTACAGATATTGAGCATGAGCTTTTGTTCTTCGCGGCAGGCGTGGCCGGATACGTGAACTCCGGAGTCCTTGCCATAGACCACGTCGGCTCCGCGGAGGAACAGGGCGTTGATGGTATTCGCGACGGAGCGCTCGTTGCCTGGAATCGGAGTAGCTGAGATAACCACGGTATCGCCTGGCATGATGCGGATCTGCTTGTGCTCGTCATTGGCGATTCGAGTCAGCGCTGACATCGGCTCACCCTGACTTCCGGTCGTCAGAATGACAACTTTGTCATAAGGAAGGTCGTTGACCATCTCTACCGGGATGAGCAGTCCGTCTGGAAAGCTCATGTATCCCAGCTCTCGAGCGATGTTGGCAAAGTTGAGCATGGACCGGCCAAGAATAGCTACCTGCCTGTCGTACTTCATCGCTGCAGTCAAAACTTGACGAACTCGGTGCACGTTGCTCGCGAAAGTGGTGACGATGATGCGTTGGCGCGCGTTGGCGAACACCTCGTTGAGCTTTAGCCATACCGTCTTTTCCGATGGTGTAAAACCGGGACGTTCGGTGTTGGTGCTGTCGCTCATCAGAAGCAAGACGCCTTCTTCCGCAGCATTAGCCAGGCTGGCAATGTCGTATTGTTCGCCGTCGACCGGAGTAAAGTCAAACTTGAAGTCGCCTGTATGAATAAGAATCCCAACCGGTGTGCGGATGATCAAACTGTACGAATCAGCAATCGAGTGCGTACAGCGGATGAACTCTACTTCGAAACAGCCGATCTTGACTCGCTGACGGGGTTTGACACTGCGCAGGGAAGTTCTGTGCTCGAGACCTGATTCGCGAAATTTCCCTTCAAGCAGTCCAAGTGCAAGTGCAGGACCGTATATAACGGGAATGGTGATCTCTTTGAGAATGTACGGAATGCCACCAATGTGATCTTCGTGACCGTGTGTAATAGCAAGACCCTTAAGCTTGTCTTGATTCTC
Source organism: uncultured Candidatus Obscuribacterales bacterium (assembly GCA_964541355.1). Classification (GTDB taxonomy): domain Bacteria; phylum Cyanobacteriota; class Vampirovibrionia; order Obscuribacterales; family Obscuribacteraceae; genus JADYXR01. Next base: position 7,753 of record CAZISK010000245.1, on the reverse strand, counting down.
GACCAGGAAGTTGATGTCCGGGAGAACGATGTCGACGCCCAACATATCTTCAGACGGGAACGCCAGTCCCGCGTCGACCAACATCATATCGTCACCGTATGCGATGACCATCGTATTCTTGCCAATCTCGCCAAGACCGCCTAGCGGAATTACTTTAAGCGGACCAGATGGTCGCGACTTCGATGTATCCTTTGAGTCTGTGCTGCTCTGCAAACCGGTTATTGCAACCCCTGAATTTCTTTTCTAACCCGATCTATGAACTATCACCATAGCACGTCGATACTGCTATCACCAAATCGCGGTGCCATTACACGTAGGACAGATTTTCCAGCACACCCGTATCCTTAAGTATTTGCTTGAATACCTGCTTTTCTTCCTCGGTAAGTGGAACGAGCGGCAGGCGCAGATTTTCTTTGCATAATCCAAGCTTACTCAGCGCGTATTTGACGCATGTCGGATTAGGCGCGGTGAACAATCCTTTGAACAGCGGCAGATACTTATAATGAATCGTTCGGGGACCATCCACATCACCAGAAAAATATTTTGCCATCATTCCATGTATTGCCTCGCCTATCAAATGACTGGCGACACTCACGACACCGCATGCACCCACGGAAAGAAAAGGTAAAGTCAAAATATCATCGCCGGAATAGATCCGAAAGCCATCGCGGGCATGGCTGGCAATCTCGGCGGCCTGTTCGACGTTGCCGCTGGAATCTTTGAGGGCATGCACGGTATCACACTTCTCCATGATCCGTATCATCGTCGCAGGCAGGATGTTGACTCCTGTCCTGGACGGAATGTTGTAAACAATCATCGGCAGAGTGGAGGCCGCCGCGATTTTGCCGACATGGGCTTCAATACCGGCTTGGCTGGGCTTGTTATAGTAGGGCGCCACTATCAGCAATCCGTCGGCGCCCTCTCTATGTGCCTGCTGAGCGAGCTTGACCGATTTCTCGGTATCATTCGAGCCGGCGCCCATAATCACTCGACCGCGGCCTTTTGCAACAGAGACTATGCACTTGAGCAGATCGATCTTCTCTTCATCAGTCAATGTCGGAGCCTCACCGGTAGTGCCGGAGACGACAATCGTGCCGGTCCCTGTCTTGAAGAGATGATTTGCAACCTTTTCTGCGGACTTGTAATCGATTTTGCCATCATCATCAAATGGTGTCACCATCGCGGTTACTACACGACCAAATAAGGGTGCATCTGTTCCAATCACTTTTCTTACCTCTAGTGCCAAACGCCGCTCAGTCCACCATTATTAGCTAGTTACCTTTTCCCCCACCAGATCGTGCTTCACCATGTATTCGGCGATACGCACCGCATTCAGTGCGGCGCCGATTCTAAGATTGTCGGCAACCACCCAGAGATTCATGCCGTTGGGGGAAGAGGTATCTCGGCGAATTCTTCCTACATAAACAGGATCTTCGCCGGCGCAATCCAATGGTGTGGGGTAGATATTGTTGTCTGGCTGATCCCACACTTCGACGATTGGAGAATTTGCCAGAGATTCGCGCACCTGAGCAGGGCTTACGGCACGCTCGAGATCGACGGTCACGGATTCGCTGTGTCCGATCAAGACCGGCACTCTTACTGCAGTACAGGTGACCGGAAGATCCGGAAGCTCCAGAATCTTTCTTGTTTCGTTGATGACCTTCAACTCTTCTTTGGTGTAACCATCGTCGGCGAATGAGTCGATGTGCGGTATCAGATTGAACGCGATCTGTTTTTGAAACTTTTTCGGCGGGAAGGTTTGATCGGCTATCAGCGCCTTCGTCTGGCGCTCGAGCTCATCCATCCCTTCCTTTCCGGCGCCACTAACGGACTGGTAGGTAGATACGATCACGCGTTGGAGCCCTGCTAACTCGTGAAGGATCTTCAGCACGACGACAAGTTGAGCAGTCGAACAGTTAGGATTGGCGATCAGGCCTTTATGATTTTTCAATGCATGACCGTTGACCTCAGGAACAATCAACGGAACATCCTTATCCATACGAAATGCGCTGGAGTTATCGATGAAAACGCAGCCTTGCTGGACTGCGATTGGCCCCCATTGTTTGCTTACTGCACCGCCCGCGGAGGCAAGTACGATATCCAATCCGGCAAAGGCTTTTTCGCTCACTTCCTGCACGGTGTAGCTCTTGCCTCGGAACTCCATGACGGAGCCGGCAGACCGGGGGCTGGCAAGCAGCGTCAATTCGCTGATAGGCAGCTGATCGCGCATCGACAGCACTTTGAGGAATTCTCGTCCCACCTGTCCACTCGCTCCGAGTATCCCGACACGTACACCGGCTTTCATTTCTGTTTCCTCCAATAAATTTGATGATAAATCAAGCAATGCGACCTATAGCAAACTTTCCAAACCGACCACCAGACCGTCCATCTGCATAACAGAGACGATACTGAGTTTTATCCCTTTTAAAAAGCAATTGGTGTTAAAACTGTCGTGGCGAATGGTTAAGAGTTCTCCGTCGGATCCGAAGATGACGTCTTGATGCGAAATCAGACCGGGCAAGCGCAATGAATGAACGCGAACCCCAGAACCGAGAACCCCTCCACGAGCACCGGTAAGCAATTCCTTGTCATCGACCTCGCGAGGGTTGTAACTCTTCTCCAATTCCGAAATCTTTCTGGCGGTGTGCATCGCGGTGCCCGAAGGCGCATCCAATTTTTTGGTGTGATGCATCTCCACAATCTCGACATTCGAGAAATGCTTGGCTGCCAGTTGCGCGAACTCCATCATCAAGACCGCGCCAACTGAGAAGTTGGGAACGATCATCGCCCCGATCTTGCGTTCCGCCGCGACTGACCGGAGCGCGTTGACATGATCGGGCTGGACGCCGGAGGCACCGATCACTGGACGGACCCCATGCTTCAGCGCGTATTGCGCATGTTCTACCGCCGACTCGGCAATTGAAAAGTCAAGAACCACGTCGGGGCGCTCCTGGCTCAGGCAGGCTGCAATATCATCAGATATGACCACCTTGCCTTGATAACCGGGTATTGGGATCACATCCGCTAATGGCTTGCCGGCGTATGCGGCGCCTTTTCTCCCGAATGCGCCGACAAATTCGATCTGCGCATCAGCACAAAGTCCTTGAGCGCTTGCACGTCCCATCTTGCCGTTGATTCCAGCTATTGCAACCTTTACCTTGTTTACCAAGATAGGCCCCTTTTATACACGAGGAGGCATCAAATCCCGATCGTATACGCAAATGGGCACTAGTTCAACGCTTTGTTATGCTTTATTTGCCGGTTTCAGCGCCATTCGTCAGCAATGCGGTCGTACCGGTGGAGCCGAAACCACCCTGCCCGCGCTCGGTTTCATCGACACTGTCGACCTCGACAATCTCGACGACCGGTACAGGAACGACCACCATCTGTGCGATTCGCTCGCCGGGCGTGAAGGTATAAGTTTGTTCGCCGTGGTTAATAATGAGAACTTTGACCTCGCCTCGATAGTCGCTGTCGATCGTGCCCACACAGTTGGTCAGGCTGATGCCGGCTTTGGCAGCCAGACCGGAACGAGGGCGGATCTGGGCTTCATAACCGAATGGAATCTCCATCTTGATGCCTGTGGGGAGCATCGTTCGCTTTCCGGGTAAGAGTTCGAGCGGCTGGTCGATCGCCACAGTGAGATCGAGCCCGGCCGAGCCCGGAGTGGCGTAGCAAGGCAGTTGTTTGCAATGTGGCAACCTTTCTACTTTCAATAGCACCTTATTCATATGTTTCACCCCAAACCATATATAAGACCGGACGCATTTTGAACATGCGAAAAGAGCAAAAGATCTCTCTTATTGGATCGTCCTGCCCAGCTAATCATGCCGATTTTAGCATCTGTTGGACTGGTGAAATTTTCGTTTTCTCTCATCCGGCACAGATGTCTGAGACGCTCTGCCCGTGCACCATATATAGAACCACTGAAAATTGCGGGCACGCAAACAAAAACACCACCCGACTTGCATCGCAGTGGCGTCTTTGCTACTACCTAGCTGCCTGTTGCACAGGCTCAGTATCTCCACGAGCTTCAGCTAGTCCTTCACTCATGGCGGGCTACATGCTGCTGTATCCGGTTGGGCGCCAACCTGACGTCTCCGCATAGCCCCTCGGCTCAAAGTGTCTTCTTAAAAGTCACTCACCGTCTTCAATTACTAATTTAGCAACTGGAACTGCGCTTGTGAAGTACCCCGTTTTTATTTTAAGAAAACTTTTTTCAGTCAACGAAAATCGGCATGATATCTATCTTCAGTCCAGTGGAGTCAGTAATAAATTTCTCGAACCACAGCGCCATTCGGGGTAAAATCGATCGACACCCAAAAGAAGGAAGTGGATGGAGAACCGCATGAATAGCCACGCAACACAAAACCGACAATCCGTTGTAGCGGTACCAGATATGGTGCCACCAACAGAGATTGTCGCAAATCTCCGCTCGATTCTACCTATTAGCAGGGGTAGTACCCCCTGACCAGACAATTGAGTTGGACCACCGCAGGCAGTCCTGTACATCTGATATTGGTATCAATAAACAATCATATCCAAGATTTTTGCCTCCGTCCAGAGTCTTGCAAAAGTTTGCGTTAATCCGCAGAATCCTTGTCCTACAACGGTCTTCTGGCAACAGACAGGCAAAAACCGGAACAAGATATTTCGATTTTTATGGTTGCAATATCGCGAATTTATATGGATGCCGGACCCCGGTGTCAATGTTTTTTTGAGGACCCGAGAATTATCACCCTTTGCGAGCACGATCTTTCAACAATCGTCATTCAAACTTGTTGTGATGCACCTTGATAGGACCAACTAAGTTTTTATCGGTTTGGTTGACCGGAACCCAGCCGATTGCGGAGGATGTTTATGCGTGATCAACCATCTAAAGTGCCTGAAAAGACCTCAGGTACAACTTCCGGACTATCTGCCAGCCTCTTTTCAGACCCGTCGTACCTGGCGCTCTACTCCCGAACTTCCGTCGGACGTGACTCGACGTCTCTTTCGACTGGGCGTCAAGCCAAGAGCGACTCGACTACGGACACGAGCACTATTGATCTGACGGCGAGCACCACCCTGGCGTCACTAGAGCGAAGACCGATGCGCGCCGACCCGGCAGCCAGACGGGATGTCGATAGCGGCACGGATAGACTGCGCGTCGGTCCACCGGTTCCCGGAAGAGATGGGAGCGATCGTGCCGAGGCGGCGATTAGTCGCAGCCTGAGAACAATGCTTGCCGGAAAGACGGGACTGCCCGATAAAACCACAACGAAAATCGCAGGAGTCGGCAGTATCTCTGTCGAAGCCAGGCGTCATGCGGACACTCATAAGATAGAAGGGCTCACCATCAAATTGCCGGCTGCAAGGGCCGGCGCGGCAGCGCCCGAGATCGATATTCGCCGCGATACGAGCGGCAAATGGACGATCAACGAATTTTCTAAGCTCAACCCACAGCAGCTCAAAGTTCTGGAAACCATGGGAGTTAAGCCCGATAAGGATGGCAAGTTTTCAGGCGAGCTTGAGATCTTAAAAAAGGGCACGATCCGATACAAAGACTCAGACAAAGCGGATCGAAAAATCTACGCACTAAAACCGGATGGTGGACGGTCAGTACTCGATCACAAAATCTACACCGTCACAAACACTGATGCCGCGGGCAAAGTAGGCAGGCTGGGTTGGAACGGAAAGGCCTATGCAGCGCTGAAGCCAGGAACGGAGCCAAAAGTGGAAACAATGAAAGATGGCTCCACGAGGGTTACGCTGGAGTTCGCGAAAACGGGTGGAACTAGAAGACCAGGAGCTACGAGAGCCGAAGCTGCAGGTGTCGCAAAGGTGGAACGAATTACCGGAGGCACCAACAATCTGGACCGGACGATTTATTATCGATCCAATCCAAATGCGCCTGGAGGTATCGGACGCGCACACGCTTATGACTGGCGCGATGGAGCTAGACACCTGGTCAGAGATGACCGCGGTAGAGCACCGACAAGCGCTGCAACGGAATATTTCGATGGAAAGACATATCGTCCAGGCAGAAAAACTGGTGATACCGCCACTGGTACTACTGTCACACTAGCGGGATCCGACCGAGGCAGTGGCGTGAAGTCTATCACGACCAGAGGTGATGTCAAAACGTTCAAGGGAGACAAGTTCGAATTCGACAAAGACCGTCAAAACAGGGTGACACGCATCCAATACGACAAAGGAACGATGCTGTTAGGTCGCGATGCTCATGGTGACATTAACAAGATTCGCATGCCGGATGGACGAACGATGGTTAGGGCCGGCACGGAACACGTGCCCGGCATGGACTATCGACTCAGTCGAAGAGAGGCCAGTCTCAACGATCTCGGCAAGAGCGGCAAATACAATGAGTGGCTTGTCTTCGATAAAGACGGAAAACACACTGGGAAGGTCAGTTTCAACTTTGGTGTAAGCAGCACAGGAGAAGCACGATTCGCCCACCAGCCACGAGCAAGAGAGCCAGTTCGCCCGCCTGCAGAACCACGTCCGCCGCTCCCAGCTCGTACACCTCTGGAGCCCCGCCGTCCAGCTCCTGAGCTCGCCACTCCAGGTGGCGGGGGCTCACCCCCCAGTCCACGCCGTCCAGACGCGGAATCGCCACGTTTAGACCACATCGACCCAAAACGAGGCTGGCGGCCACGCACCTGGTACGCCTAATAATCTTCACGTACCTTTGACAAGCCTCCTTAGACGCCGTTAAGAGAAACGCTCCAGTCCCGCAGCCTGCGTAGGTTGCGGCCTTGGCACTCTGTAACTTTCCATTAGCGAAGCCGGAGCGCTGCCGACAATTTGAAAACCAACCTAATATAATAGATCCCCATGCCGATGTAGCTCAGGGGTAGAGCAACGGTTTCGTAAACCGTAGGTCGCGGGTTCGAATCCCATCATCGGCTCTAGTTTTCATGAATCTCACATTTTGCCCAGCCCCGTTGGGCCACCCGTAAAGACAGTGTCTGATCGATTAATTTGCTTCAGAGAAAGATTTGGTCGGTTGATAAAGATCAACGAAAACTCTCTGCAGAAGAAATGATGTCGCGGGTAGTGTCATGAATCAAGCGTGGATTCCGGACATTTGCGAACATGAGGTGAACTCAAAGTGATACCATTCCAAAATCTGCAAAACATTTTTTTCATCCGTCTGCGGCGATTCACCATAATTTCACAAGTTAACAGTTCAATAGTTGGCGGTAGGCGCAGTTAAACGTCGCGAATCCGAGGAGCTGTAAGGTGGAACAAGTTGAATTACCAAAGGGCACGCAAGGGGTCAGCGAAAGTGACACCTCCAACAATCGTGGACTAGATCAGTTTCGAAACTCTCTAACGAAGGAAGACTTTAAGACAATCGATAATCAATCCAACTCATTGAGCGTCAAGGATTTGCCTGCTGTTCAAACGGATATCAGCTTTGCATCTCAGGAAAGTTCAGATCAATCCATTAATTTCGACCCTGTCATTCCAGCTTGGCTGGACAGTTCAGATGGAACACAAGACAAAAGTGGTGGCACATCTGGTGACAAGCCAATTGACCCCACTAAGGTTGATCCGGTCAAAGACAAATCCGAAAAGCCGGCAGATACACAAACGAAAGAACTCCGAGAAAAACTAGAGACACTTTCCGCCCAGATCGCAAAGACAGTACCCAAAAAGTCTGAAGACAATAGCAAAGCACCATATGAAGGTCTGATGAACAACTACTCCGATATTCAGCGCATGTGGGAGATGTCGAATAAACTACCTG
>CAZISK010000244.1:0-9491 GCA_964541355.1 uncultured Candidatus Obscuribacterales bacterium | reverse complement strand
GTCCATGATCATCTCTTGCAATATGATTTTGCCACCAGGTGCAGTGGCGTTGTATGCTTTTTGAATCAATGACATTCCTACAGCGGGCGGCCAATCATGCAGGATGTTGCTGAGGAAAACGACACTCTGAGCTGGTGGCCACGGATCTTTGAAAAAACTTCCCTCATGAAGGACATAGTTCGATGCCTTGGCAGCTTTGAGATACTCATCGGCGAGTGTGCACACCGCGGGCAGCTCGAATAGCGTGTACTTGCACTCTAGTCCAGCTTCTGCCAGCGCCACTCCAAGAGCGGCCGAGCCACCTCCTACATCCATGATCGAATCTGTTGCAGAGAACAACTTATTGCTCACGATTTTTCTCATAGTTGGGAGGATAAGGCAGTGCATTCTCGGAATGAACTCGCGTGCCGCCTGCTCGGTAACCGAGCCCTCTTCCCACATCTCAGTAAAGGTGTTGCCATCCGATGCGATGTGACAGCCGCCTTTTTTGATCGAGTCGACGATTTTGCGGGCATTGGCACTATCTTGCAACGGTCTGAGTATCGCACCCCAGCCGGTTTCGCTTGCCGAAATCAAAAATTTGTTGCAATAGTGTGTGTTGCTGTATGTGTCTTTTGTTTTACTTAAGAAGCCTAAGCAAACGAGCAAATCGCATAGCGTCGCGACACCAAGTGAGTTGACATTGAGCTTTCGGGCCAAATCATCGGCGGTCGATGGCTGCTGCTGCAACAGATCCGCGATGCCGAGTTCGTCTGCGGCTATTATGGAAGGAAACAACCACTGACCAAGCCAGAGGTCGTACATGAGCCTATCGTCGAGTCCTTGAGCGTTGCTGAGCTGAGTGAGCGATGGTATTGAAGGTTTCATTTGGTTTCACTAGGTGGCATAGGTTTTGGTACTCAGGTGCGGTCTCTGTGATATGAAACCTACTCTGGATTTCGCCTGCGGAATCAGGCTAAGACATTCCAATATCATAGTTGAAACTGTCTCTTAGCGTCACCAGTATACAGTCGCATATTGGCAAAGGCGGTTTTCGAGTGAACAAAATTGCATTGTTCTACTAGGTGTAGACATATCTAGCGCCGTTGTCGCGGTCGATAGTCAAGCTTAAATCTGCTGCTTTCTGGCGAATTCTCGTGTCGCAAGTCGTTTTGGGTCGAAAATGTCACAAGTTTGAAAACATTCGCTCATACAATCGTTTTAAGGATGAGGGGTCCTTTTCGATTGGCGATGGCGGCGTTTTCACTTTTGGTTGACGAAAATCAGCGAGGCACCCGTATATATGAACACGCAACCGACCGACCTTACTATCGGAGACTTGCTTAAGAGATTTGACCTGATCACCCCGTATCAATTGAGCCGAGGTGCTTCCGTGTCGGAGTGCACGGGCTTGCCGATAGGTAAAGCGCTGGTGGTTACCGGCAATTTGTCGGAGCGAGTTCTCCTCGCTGTTGTCGAGGCGCAGTCCTTGCTTCGTGACGAAGCGATTACGTTTGACCAGGCTGAACAAGCGATGAATATCGTGCGGTGGCGTGAACGTACGTTTTCGGAAGCCTTGAGCGCCCTTCGGATCAAGGTGATGCAGGGGCAACGAAATCGGCTCGGAGAAATGCTTGTCGAGTCGGGGATGCTTAGCCATGATCAACTGGAATTCGGTCTGACCGTATCAGCGTCGAGCGGCTTGCCTCTTGGTCAGGTGCTTGTTCTTCTGAATCGTATCTCGGAAGGACTGCTACGTCTGGCTCTGGCGCTTCAGCGCGAGCTTCGTGCACACACGCTGCGTCGAGAGCAGGCTATTAGAAGGCTGCGAGCCGGTCTGTCCGAAGCGGAAACATTGGATAAGATTGGCATAGTTCCGCCTCATAAAGTCAGAATTGGAAGCATTCTTGCTGCCGCTGGACTGGTGTCTACTAATGACCTTTCTGGTGCTGTCCGTTCTGCCGGCAAGGCGAAACAACTCCTGGGACAGTACCTAATTGCTTCCAACGCGGTTTCGGCGGAGTTACTGAACCTTTCGCTTCATCTGCAATCTCTTGTCTGGCAAGGCCGAATCAAGTACGAGACCGCAGTAAATCTTTTGAAAAATGCGAGCAGACACACGACTCCAACAGTCAACGCTCAACCAATCAAAGAGTCGCTCATGCTGGATCGAAACACTACGTGCACTTTCTATCGATTTCTACGGATAAGCGGTTATCTCAATGACGATAAGGTTGATCAAATCTTGGTTGCGGTTTCCAAAGATAGAAAACTCGAAGACCTCGTCTATCCTGATGATCTCGATCGGGATAGTAGCGTGTCGACTCAGCCCTCGCGAGAGGAAGTGATTAAATCGATGGAGGATCCGGCTGTGTTGAGATACGCTCTCAACATCATCAGTCCGGTCGATCAGCGATTGGTCAATACTGCATTGATTCTCTTTACGCTGTCGGCGACAAACGCAATAAGTCTTGCGCAGGCGCTCGTAAGCTTTGGGGTTAAGTGGAACAATCGCTCATTCGATCTGCTTCAAACGGCATAGTATAGCCAAGTTACCTCTTCGCTTGGTTGCATATCGCAATAATGTCTTCGGCTGCTGAAGAAGCGCGTCGTGACGGACTAAGGAAGTGCAATACATTGTTTCGAAGAATCTGACCTCATCCAGGAAACGTCGGTAACCAATGGTTTCCGTAGCTCCAACTTGAACGCGTGCACAATCCAGAGCTAGACCTGATGTCCCTTGAATAGAGGCGGGTTGTTGGCGCGCGATCCCAATAGCAAGGAGTGACGGTTGTAGGACTTCCGAACCTTGTATAATTTGGCCAATTTTGTACCGATTCGCCCGGTTGTTTATGATACCCGCAACGAATTATCATTGAGTTGAAGCTGATATGTCGAAACAAGATAATGCGAAAACTGAATCCTCTCATATGCCTGATGTCGAAGACGGATTTATAAAAACGTTGAACAACACAGGCTACATGACTGCCGGTCTTGATCGATTTTCCCAGGCATTCGTAGACTTCGCTGCCAAGGCTCCACTTCGAGTAATGGATGTTGGTGCCGCATATGGTGTTGCGACTCTGGCTGCCCTCAAATGTGGTGCATCCGTGGTCGCAAATGATATCGACGAGAGGCACCTGAACATTCTCTACGAGCGCGTACCATCGGCCGATCGCTCTCGATTGCAACTGCTTTGCGGCCCCTTTCCTGACATTGAAGTACAGGCGGACTCAGTTTCAGCAACACTGATTTGCAGGGTTCTTCATTTCTTCGATGGTGCTGCAATTGAGTTGTCTGCGAAGAAGGTTAGAGAGTGGACGGTATCAGGAGGTAAGGTGTTTGTAGTTTCTGAAACACCGTTCGTAGGAACGCTCAAGTTGTTCTCTGATGAATACACACGCCGAAAGAAGGAAGGAGATCCATGGCCTGGCCTAATTCTTGATATGCAATCGTACACGCCTCGTGCGAGCGGACTGCCAAAACTCGGCAACTGGCTTGACAAGGATGTTTTGACAAGAGTGTTTTGTGCTGCAGGGTTCTCGATCGACGAATGCGAGTACTTTGCACGACCAGAGTTTCCTGATTGGTTGCAACTGGATGGAAAAGAGAGTGTAGGATTGATCGCAACGAAAAAGTAGATACGGAAGCAATATTGCCACCACGTGACTACTGTCTAATTACTCATCGATGTTAGTCAATCAATGCGGAGCCCCTCTATCACAAAGCAATACATCCAATTACAACAAACACCAGACCGACTGCTTACGCAGTCGCACCTTACATCTTCAACCTGAGGACGAGGCTTGCGGTGAATTTTGTTATATTCTGGATGGTATTTCGGAGAATGTTAATGAGAACAAAACTTTGGCATCAGATCTTATTGTCAAGCCTGATTTCGATATCATGCGCTTCCTCCGCCTGGTCGCATCCAGAGGGATTTTCCGACGATTCATTTGACCAGGCCAAGAAGCAAGCTCAGCTAAACGGCAAGTTCTTGTTGGTTGATTTTATGGCCACGTGGTGCCCTCCCTGCAAAAAAATGGAGTCGGATACCTGGACTGATAGCACGGTTCAAGCCTGGATCAAGGAGAATGCCGTCGCTGTTCAGGTCGACGTAGACAAAGATGAGAAATCTGCAGCAGCGTTGAATGTGGAAGCGATGCCGACAATCGTCCTGTTTACTCCACAGGGCGGGTCTAAAGAGTTCGGGCGGCAGGTTGGTTACATGAGCGCTTCTGAATTGCTTCATTGGCTCGAGGGTGCCAAAGGCGGAAAAACTGCAGAGCAACTGAAGCAACAACAAGCGCGCTCCGGCGGTGAGGAAGTCTGGTCCCGCGTAGGAAAGGCGAGAGAGGCGCAGGCTGCAGGCAAGAACGCGGAGGCTCTCGAGGAGTACATCTGGCTCTGGAACAACATTCAACCAGACGATCCAAACATCGGTGACCTTCGAGTTTCGTTGTTGCCTTTTGAATTGAAAAAGTTGTGCTCAGCATATCCGGCGGCTAAGAACAAAATCAGTGAGATTCGAGATGCTTCTGAAAAACAAGACAAAAGGCATGATTGGATACTCTTGAACGGAATTCTCGATGATAATTCGCGTACGCTGACATGGTTCGACAAAACAAAGCCTGATCCGAAGCAGCGTGAGGTTTTCAAAAAGCAAACGGAATTGCTCGAGCCTGTTTTATTTTCGGCATCCCGATGGTCTGATGCTGCCAACTTCTTGTATCCGGATCCGCTAGCGAAAATCAAAGAGTATTACAAACGCGCCGAAGACATGAAGAAGCCCAGGCCGGACACCGAGGTGTCCAAGGATTTTGATCCTTTCCCAAGCATGGTGCTGTTGCTTTATGGTGCTTACCTGGGGGCTGGTCGAGATGAGGAGGCTAAGAAGATAGCGGACGAATGTCTTCGATTGGATGACACTCCATCTATGCGTGAAGGGCTTATTAACATGGCTAAGGGCATGCGTGTTGCTCGTGCCGCGGCTCAGGCGAAAACAAATACGAAATGAATCGTATCTGGTACCGTTGGCCGTGACTGACACCAAATGTGACAGCTCATAGTATTAAACTTGATACTGATAGTGGTGTATGTCGGATTGAACTAGACTTTGAAAGTGTCAGAATCTAGTGATGATGCCAGGATGCGCTGTCCGTTGGAAAAATGATGACTGGTGCCTTTGCGGTCATACTGATACCACATGGATTTGTAATAGGAACATTAAAATGTGGAGCAAACCTTTGCATGTTCTGGAACCAAACATGTGTTAAATCTGATACGATAGACTGATCGCGGGATTGATTGTACGTAACAATGGGAGCCAATCTTGTGAGGTGGTCATTCGCGATTGCTCTAGCTATTGCTATTCTCGGATTCATTCCATTGATGGGTCTTCCCGGGGCCGTCATATTGTCGTTGGGTGAGTCCTCGGCGACCATTCTTGGTTTTCACCTGGTGTGTCTGAAGGGCGATCGTGCATGGCCAGCGGCAATCTTGGCTACATGGATCTGGCCGGTTTTCATTCCACTGTCCTATTTTGTCGTCTTCAAGGCGACGAAGATTTCTTCGAAGGCGGCACAATGGATTATGTTCTTTCTATTCTTGTACGCAGGAGTGCTACTTGTAACCGCCGGGATTGAGTGGATGGCGCGCTCCGGTGCCTGAGTCTTTTCCGAAGGAATCACAAGATCGTCCGTAGCGCGTATTCTGCGGAGACGATGTCTGTCTGCGACAGACGCGTGTGAAACGGCCAGCTTCGGACATTAAGCCGGCCAGCGCGAACAACTGATCATTTGGAAGTTACAAGCAAATCCTCAATTGGGAAGCATGAGTGTGGGGACTCAGCTTGTCGTCGCCGGAAAGGCATATCACGTCGAAAATTCCTGTCGTTAATAGTTTATTGTCAAGAGTCTTTCTGGGATAAAGTATATCGGTTAATCGAGATCTGTAGGAATCAAGATGCGACATCTTCTGCTTGCGTTTCTTTCAGTCCTGGCTATACTGACCTCGGGCACCAGCGCTTTCGCTGCTGACAAGTATGTTTTTATCCTGAAGTGGATAGGCAATCCGTATTGGCAGGCGATTAAGGAAGGCATCACTGACGGTGCCAAGGAGTCCGGAGTTTCGGTCACGATCTTATCGCCGAATAGCGACCAGGCGAAGGAAGAACACCTCAATCTCAACGATGCAGCCATCTCGCAGAAGCCCGCTGTCATCGTGCTTGGCGCTGCAACTACGGCGATCGGACTGCAGTGCTTCCGGAAAGCTCAAAAGCAGGGTATTCGAGTTGCCGACATCGACGCTACCGTATCGGTCGAAGAGGCGAAGAAGTCTGGTGTCGATCTTTCTTTCACGATTGGTGCGGACAATATTGGTATCGGAAAAAAAGCGGCCCAATTCGTGGCAAGCACCGTCAAGGGTGGCACTCCCAAAGTATTGATTCTGGAGGGTGTTGTGGGCAGCCCGCCCAGCACTGACAGGGTTGCTGGGTTCAAGGCAGAGCTGGCAAAAGTCTTGCCTCAAGCAAAAGTTGTCTCTTCTACGTCTGCGGAATGGGACAGGTTGCGTGCGCTTAGTATCACTACCGATACCTTGACGAAAAATCCGGACTTGAAAGTTGTTTTTGCAGCAAATGATGTAATGGCGCTCGGTGCGGTCGAAGCGATTAGAGCCTCTGGAAAGACGAATCAAGTAGTTGTGGTCGGTGTAGATGGAGTGCCTGACGCGCGAAAGGCAATATTGGCCGGCAAGATGACCGCGTCTATTACCCAGCTCCCGTATCTGATCGGTAAGCGCTCTGTGCAGCTTGCTGTCGAGTCGGTGAAGGGTGGTAAGAGCGGAAGAACGGAAAGAGCACCGCTTCTGGTGCTCACTAAGAGCGTGTTGGTAGCAAAGACGGAACCTTTGTTGAAAAATGTTCGTTAGTGTCATGTCTAAGTTCTTACGGATGAGTAGCTGGCTTCAAACCAGGGCTTGGGGTTGCTCGAAGGCGTCGCGGGCGTGTTTGACACAGGCGATTCATCGCTTCTTTCTTCAGGTGTCGGTTTTCGCGGCTTTATTCATAATAACAACGCAATGCGCATTCGCGGGCGACAAGTACATTTTCATTTTGCCGTCGCTAGCCAATCCATATTGGCAGACGGTCAAGCAGGGTATCGAGGATGGTGGCATAGCTACGGGAGTACAATGTACTGTGCTGTCCGCCGTTAGCGATCAAGCTAAGGAAGAATCGTTAAATCTCTGCCAATCCGCCATCTCCCAGAAGCCGCCTATTATAGTGCTTTGCAGCACCACGAACTCAATAGGATTGCAATGCTTGCGAGAGGCTCAACGGAATGGTATCAAGGTTGGGGTGCTCGACGTTGAGATTACCGTCGAAGAGGCGAAGAAAGCAGGTGTAAATCTGTCATTCGCTATTGGTACCAACAACCTCGAAATTGGTGCAAGAGCTGCTCAGTTTGTCACTGACAATGTAAAAGCTCAAAACCCCAAGGTCAGCGTGTTGGAGGGTATGGTGGGCAATACCAACAGCACCCAGCGCGTGGCAGGGTTCAAACAAGAGCTGGCCAAAAAACTTCCGACAGCGAAAGTTGTCAGCTCAATCTCCGCCGAATGGGACCGTTTGAAAGGGTTGAACATTACTCAGGACACCTTGACGCGTTATCCGGATCTGGACGTAGTCTACGCCGCCAACGACATGATGGCGCTTGGTGCGGTGGAGGCCATTCGCTCTTCTGGATCCAAGAAGAACATTCTCGTTGTAGGTGTCGACGGTGTCCCTGACGCGCGAAAGGCAATTATGTCAGGACGAATGACAGCGACGGTGGCACAATTGCCATACTTGATCGGAAAACGCTCTGTAGAACTCGCTAAGCTTAGCGTTCAAGGTAAATGCAATGCGAAAACCGAAAAGGTGCCTCTAATTGTTTTGACAAAAAAAGTGCTGGAGTCAAAGACAGATCCTCTCCTAAAGTATGTTCGCTAAGAAGCTTCTATCAGACGTCAACCTAACGTCATTGCTCCAGTGTCTGGTGTTTTTGCTACTAATGAGCATTGTCTTTGCGTGTAACTCATCAGTATTTGTAACACCTGTCAACATAGTAAACATTCTTACCGCCGGATCCGTAATTGGTCTGATGGCAGTCGGCTCAACCTTTGTGATAGCGAGTGGTTCCATCGATCTCTCTACCGCCGCAACCATGGCATTATCGAGTGTGGTCTGTGCTTGGATGGTGCAGAATATGCAAATAAGCGGTCCAGTACCGCTTGTGGTCGCCACCGCAGTGGGTGCTGCGTGCGGACTGGTGACTGGTCTGTTGATCAACATTACCAAAGCGCCCAGCTTTATCATTACCCTGGGCATGATGAGCATAAATCGTGCTATTGCATTCATTCTCACGAATGGCATTCCAATCTACGGGTTGGACGAAAAAATCACGAGCGTTTCTGAAGCACAGTGGCTTGGACTACCGTTTCCGGCGCTGCTGATGCTAGTCGGCATGGGAGTGGGTTATCTTATCTTGAGCAAAACCAAGTTTGGTGCGCACACGTTGTTGCTCGGGGATAGTCAATTTGCCTGCGAGGCCATGGGCGTACAGGTGTTGCGATTGCGGCTTGCTATCTTTACCCTGGCAGGATGCTTCTCCGGATTGGCCGGATACATCTTTACGGCACGCACCAGTTCTGGTGACCCTACCGCAGGTATGAATTATGAGCTTATCGCAATCACTGCCGTTGTCCTTGGTGGCGCCAATCTCTTTGGTGGTCGCGCGACAATACCAGGTACACTTGCCGGTATCCTGTGTCTAGTCGTTCTGCAGAATGGGCTAAATCTGATGGCAATCAGTACGTTTTACCAAACTCTGTTTGTTGGATTAGTGTTGGTGCTGGCATCATTCCTGCGAAGGCTCGGTCCGGAAAGATGAGCGAACTACATCTTCAATCAGTGGTGAAAATGTTCGGAGCGACAACTGTGTTGCATGGCATAACGACACAGTTTCGCCCGGGAACTGTGACAGCCATCGTTGGAGATAACGGTGCCGGGAAGTCGACTTTGTGCAAAACTATTGCGGGCGTGTATCATCCGGATCGTGGTGATATCACCCTTGGCGAGCTAAAGCTCACTCATTTAGGGCCCCATGAGACGAGACTGGCCGGAATCGAAATGATCTATCAAGATCTTGCTCTAGCAAAGCAACACGATGTGGTTAGCAACCTGTTTCTTGGCAGAGAGAAGACGCGTTTGTTCGGTTGGCTGGATCAAAAGAAAATGACAGAGGAAAGCCGCGCCGTTCTTGAAACCATGGGAATCAACGTGCCCAATCTCAACCTACCTGTCGGTGTTCTCTCGGGAGGGCAACAGCAGGCGGTAGCAATTGCCAGGGCTCTCTTGTTCTCCCCAAAGGTTTTGATTATGGACGAGCCTACGGCGGCTCTAGCTGCTCGGGAGATTGAGCATACTCTCGACCTGATTAAGAAGTTGCGAGAGCGTGGACTGATCGTGATCT
>CAZISK010000243.1:0-9526 GCA_964541355.1 uncultured Candidatus Obscuribacterales bacterium | reverse complement strand
AAAGATTAGAGAGTCGAATCTCTGCACGGGCACTCGTTTGACAGATCAGCAACGCCAACAGGCATGCCAGAGCCATTGGTAACAAACCAGCCTTAGCCTTCGAGCAAATTTCCAACGGTTTTTCTCCTGGGAAACGTGAGCAATTGAGCGATCATGACAACATTGTCTGTCCAAACCGTTTATAAGGCATGATCAACGTGTAATGATTCGGCTTAAACCATTGTGGATACTGACTGGCATGGTCATCGAGCATCGATACGTTGTTCTCAACACTGTGCAAACCCACATTCTGAGCAGATTTAATTGAAATTCTGACGATATTGAAGGTTAATTTGACTTGCCTTATCTTGACATCATGCTATTCTTGACCTGTGCACAACTTACTAGAACGTAATATCAAACGTATGTTCCTGCCGTTCCACATTTCGGTTATAACTGCCTTTTGTGACCCCATTCCTAACAACAAGTCTGATTGAGAGTCGCCATGAAAAATTTCGAAAGAATTGCCATCCTCGCCACTGTATTCTCGGTTGTGGCACTGCCTGCAAGCGCTCAAAATTATCATTACAACTACGGAAATTCCCGAGTTATTAATCAGAGCTCGGTCGGATACGTCCAACACGAAACAACTTACATCCCGACCGGCGCCATCAACAATACTGCCAAAGGTGTGATCACTGGCGGGGTCGGACAGAAAGCCAACGCCCTCCTGCCAGGAGTCTCCTGGGGACGTACGGTGGGAACATCCGGCGATAACTTCTACCAGGGTGCAGCACCAGACAAATACAAATCTGCAGTACCTGATTACGCCCAAACGCCCCAGCGCACAATCGTCGTCAACGGTGGCGCCGGACGTCGCGTCGTCGGCCAGCAACAATATGTCCAACAGCAGAGACAACAGCCCAGAGGCTATCTTTATCAGCCTGGACAGAATGGCGGGACGCCCAACTACGGTGCAGTAGACACCAACGTCGGGGTTCAGTTCAACAGCGGTGCTGCCACATACTCGAGCGGCAGCGGACAGAAGAACTACTAAAACGAATACATGCCGTGGTACCAGGTAAAAGGAATCCTTGGTCGGGTCGTTCAGGAATCCTTGGTGGAATCCTTGGTCGGGTCGTTCAGTAATCCTTGGTGGAATCCTTGGTCGGGGTCGTTCAGGAATCCTTGGTAGGAATCCCTGGTAGGGGTCGTTCAGGAATCCTTGGTGGAATCCCTGGTAGGGGTCGTTCAGGAATCCTTGGTAGGAATCCCTGGTAGGGGTCGTTCAGGAATCCTTGGTAGGAATCCCTGTTATGTCCCGACGTTCGAGTTGAACCTATCGAAGAGGGATTCGGTCGATAGCGGCGCACCACTGGGACCGCCGGCGTCTCTTAGGCATCGAGCATACTAGAAATCGTTCAAAATGGAGATTTGATCGTTACTCGTCGACTTCACTCACTGCGCGGATTTCACCCACCGCACGAATATCACTCAGCACGCGGATTTCACACACCGCGTCGGCAAATGCGCTGTGTGACGGCTATCCCACGTAGGACCTCGAACTCCGCGCCTGCGAATTTCCCAACCGATATCGGATGCGAAGCGAACACCAAGCCCAGCGGTGATATACAATATGTGCGCTTGGGGTCTATAGACCTTTATGTAGGAAAGAGCAATTAACGAGGCAAGACGGCTGTGCGTACAATAATTGTGCTCGGCGGAGCAGGCGCGATGGGGCAGATCATCGTGCAAGACCTGGCTGATACCGCGAAAGACTGCAAAATCATAATTGGCGACTTCAACATTCAGGGCAACGAACGCATACAGGAGTTGGTCAAGCGCCCCAACGTGGAGGCCGAAAAGGTAGACATCAAAGACGAAGCAAGTCTTGTCGCCCTCTTGAAAAAGGGTCAGTGCGTCGTTAATTCGACGCCCTACTATTTCAACGTCGACGTCATGAAAGCAGCTCTCAAAGCCGGCTGCTCTTACCTGGATTTGGGCGGGCTCTACCATACAACGTTGAAGCAGCTCGAGCTATCCGATCAATTCGAGAAAGCCGGGCTGATCGCAGTCGTCGGTACTGGTGCCGCCCCTGGTACCACTAATCTACTGGCAGCAGCAGCATGCAACGATTTGGATAAGGTGGAAACAATCGACATCGCATGCGGGTCTCGAGATTTCACAGAATCAACTCATCCGTTCTACCCTCCCTATATGCTCGACACGATCTTTGACGAGTATACAAAAGACGCAATGGTGTTTGAAAACGGGGTAGCTGAAGGCCGCAATCCGCTTGCAATGCAGAAAGTCATAGATTTTCCGGAGCCTGTCGGCAAGCAGCCTGCAATTTTCACTTTGCATTCTGAAGTTGCGACCCTGCCGACGACCTACAAAGATAAAGGCGTCAAGAACGTCTACTTCCGCCTGGCTCTGCCGCAGGATTTTCACGAAAAGCTCAGACTGTTTGTCGAGCTGGGATTCGGCAAACCAGAGCCGATCCAAACAGTTGAAGGCACGTTCCACCCGAGAAAAATATTGGCGCATATGATCGCGCAAATACCTTTCGTGAAACCGACTGTTGATGACTGCGAGATTTTGAGAGTCGACGTCAAAGGAAGCAAGAACGGCGAAGATCGTCATTACGTGATGCTCGAGACCGCTAACGCGGATAAGAAGCGCAATATCTCGGCAGGAGATTTGAATACGGGCGTACCACCATCCATAGTGGCACAAATGATCATCGACGGAAAGATCAAACACAGAGGTGTAATGGCGCCGGAGATTGCGGTTGATCCTGATCTCTTCTTCGAGGAACTCGAGAAAAGAGGCTGCACCGTAAAAAAGGTAGTTAACGAAGCGGTCGCGATCTGACCAGGCTGGGCCTCGTTCCACAGGGACAAGGGCGCGAACGTCAGATGCGTGGTCATTGCATAACTGGAGTCGAAAGGGTCCAGGTAGGCGATGCGGCTTTTCGTCGAGCGACCGGGCTTTGGGCGTGACTACACCTGTTGACAGTTGCTCAGTTTTTTCCTGCCGCCTGATCTCCCCAAACAAAGTCGACAACATTTTGACAAGGAGCAATATTGCTCATAGATGGAATGTTGCGGTCTAAGATTTTCTCAAAACGATCTATTTATCTGGCCAATGCGTGCCCGTCGAGAGCAGCTTTCAGGCTGGCGCTGTCAAAAACATTGATAGTGCGTACGTTGGGATTGATCTTCTTTACCAGTCCGGTCAACACCGATCCAGGTCCGATCTCTATAAAGGTATCGACACCGTTCTCGATCATGAATTCAACCGATTCGTACCAGCGCACCGGACTCTCCATCTGTTTTTCGAGCTTGATCCTGATAGCGGATGCCTGCCGAGCACCCCGCGCATCAAGGTTTTGAACCACTTCGCATCTTGCGTCGTTGAGCTTGGCATTGGCCAGCTCTTTTGCAAATTCGCAAGCAGCCTGGCTCATCAATGGCGAGTGGAAGGCGCCACCGACAGGCAAGGGAATTGCTTTTCCACCGGCCTCTTTGGCGAGCCTGGAAGCCTGGGCGACGGCATCAGGATTGCCGGAGATGACCAATTGATCTCTTGTATTGTAGTTGGCGAGCACGACAACCGCCTCGTCGTCGCTTTTGCCCGATTCAATGAGATCGCGATTGACTTTGGAGGCGATCTCAACAAGCGCATCGGGAACTACTTTCAAAATGGCAGCCATAGCGCCTTTGGGACACTCTTCCATGAGCTGCGCACGCTTGGCAATCAGTTTCACAGCATCTTCAACGCTTAACGATTGAGCAGCCACCAGTGCGGTAATCTCGCCCAGGCTGTGACCGGCGACAAAATCCGGTTGCGCGCCGCCATGCTTCTCATATGCTTTCCAGACCGCCAATGAGACTGCCATGATCGCTGGTTGCGTGTTGACGGTACGCTTCAAATCAGCATCCGGGCCTTCAAAGCACAGGCGCGATAGCGATCGTCCAGCCAGCCGATCGATCAACTCGAATGTCTCTTTGCATTCAGGATAAGTATCAAACAGCTCACGACCCATGCCTTGAGATTGAGAACCCTGACCTGGAAACAAACATGCAATCTTACCCATCTGAATAGCACTCCTTTTGGGATTCCGACCTTTACCGCGCCACTTCTATCTCGGCGCCTTCTTTGACTGCACTTGATGTCGCGACCCGAGAGTCGACCGCAGTCCATTTGACCACTGCCGCTCCCCATGTCAAACCGCCACCGAATCCGACGAAGCAAATGGTCGACGGTGTCTTGACGTTACCGCGACCAAGCGCTTGCCATAGAGCAAGAGGTATGGATGCTGCCGAAGTATTGCCCATTTCGTCTACATTTGTAATGAGCTGATCTTCTTTTAAACCGAGACGATCGGCTGCCGCTTTGATAATTCTGATGTTGGCCTGGTGCGGAACTATATAGTCGACATCACCGACGGCGATACCAGCAATCTCGGTTGCGTGGCGCACCGCTTCTGGAATTGCATTAACAGCGAATTCATAAATTGCTCTGCCATTCATTTGCAGATATCGGTCGACTGCTTTCGGGGGTTCCGCACCCGCGTGGGGGTAAGCACTTCCGGTGTTGGGGATCCAGAGAAGATGTCCGCCATTACCGTCCGCCCTCAAATAGGTACCCAGCATTTCATTGTCCTTGTCCTCAGTGGATTCAAGAACGAAAGCCCCGGCACCATCACCAAAAAGAATACAGGTGTTGCGATCTTCCCAATTGAGGAAGCGGGAGTGAATGTCGACACCGATGACCAGTACCCTTTTATAAGTTCCACTTCCGATGAACTGCTGACCGACGGAGAGGGCATAGACTATACCTGTACAAGCGGCCTCCATGTCGAACGCTGCTGCCCGAGAGGCGCCGATGGCGCCCTGCACCTGGCATGCCGTCGACGGATAAAGATTGTCCGGAGTCGAGGTGGCAACTATAATCAGCTCGATGGTATCGCTTGCGATACCAGCAAAGGCCAGAGCATCCTTTGCAGCTTCGATCGCTAATCCGGTTGCTGTCTCGTTATCCTTGACGATTCGCCTCTCGCGAATTCCGGTTCTCGTTTTTATCCATTCATCGGAGGTATCGACAAGCTTAGTAAGATCGTTGTTAGTCACGACGGACACCGGCAGGCCCGCACCAACACCGATGATTTTCGCTCCGCAAGCGAACTTCACTTTTTCTTTTTCTCCTTAACGCTGGCCTTGGCAGTCGTCAATTCGCTCGTCGAGCCGTTGTTGGCATTCAACACCGATTCAATCTTCTGGACTACACCTGCGGCAACCATATCTTTGGCCACACGAATTGCATTCTTGACAGCGGTATGTTTCGAGCCACCATGCGCGATGACACATACGCCTTTAATTCCGACCAGAAGAGCGCCGCCAAACTCATTTTTGTCGACCCGCGCTTTCAAGTTCTTGAATGCGGACTTTCCAATCACTCCAGCAATCTTGCCTTGCAATGATCCCATCAGCTCTTCGCGAAGCATGAAGCTCATCATGCTTGCAATTCCTTCAGCGGTTTTTAGCGATATATTGCCTGTAAATCCATCGGTGACGACTACATCCACCTTACCCATCGGGTAATCACGACCTTCGACGAACCCGATGAAATTGAGTTCTTTGCTGGCTTTGAAAAGTTCATACGCTTCTCTGACAACGTCGGTTCCTTTCGTTTCTTCAGTCCCGATGTTGAGAAGACCGACTCGCGGCTTATCAATATTGTATAAGCCCTTGGCGAGGACATGACCCATCAGACCGAGCTGCACCATCTGATAAGCATCCCAGGCGACGCTCGCGCCGGCATCGATCAGGAAGCATGGTTTGGCATGGATTGTCGGCATGGTGCATGCAATCGCACATCGATCGATGTTGGCCACTTTGCCCAAACAGATCTGAGCCGCTACAGCAGCAGCTCCGGTAGAGCCTGCTGCGACAATTCCATCGGCCTTGCCTTCTCTCACGAGCTTCGTAGCAACGACGATGGAGGAATCTTTTTTCTTAACAACCGACCAGCCCGGCTTTTCACCCATCTGGATGACTTCCGAGGCGTTGACGATTGAAATGTTGAGTTCGGCAGGAGACTTGCCTTGAAGAAGCTGCCTGATAACAGGTCGTTCCAATTCCTGCCTGATTGCTGCTTCAGGGCCAACCAAGATTATTGCAATCTTGTATTCAAGTGCAGCAAGCACAGCACCATGGACGACCTCTCTGGGGGCATGGTCACCACCCATGGCGTCTATGGATATCCGAATCATGCTTGGCTCACACTCCGCCTGCTAAAAACCAAAAACCGAGTCAACCTTGGACAGCCCTTTCTGAGAGACAGCTTAGATCAGCTGTTCGCTCTTGAAGGCTGGACGGCCGCGGTAATAACCACACTCGCCACACATTGTGTGGGGTTTGGCCTTAGCTCCGCATTGCAGGCAGCGGGTCAGATTTGTAGCAAGCGCTTTCCAGTGGGCGCGCCGCTGGTGCTGCTTTTGATGTGATGTCTTTTTCTTTGGTTGTGCCATTTGAGGTTACTTCCTCCAGGTACCTGGAATTGATAATTATCTACGAATTTTCTCCAGTTTCTTGTTTTGAAAACAGAGTCTTTAAGTTCTCCCACCTCGGATCGATTTTGCCCGAGCTCTCTTGGGCGTCCATGGAAGACGCCGAACTCCCACCTGCCAGAGCCTTTTCGGCTTTGGGCGGGCCGGGACAATCATCGCCGCATCGACAGAAAACGGGCGATGCCAACGTTACAGCTTGATACACAATATCACCGATGTCAAGGATACCATCAGCCGGAATGACTTCGTAGAAGTCATCCTTTGTCAGTTCCCGATCCCTGGGCGAGTCCTCACGAGCGTCAGATTTGGTGGCTGTGAGTTGCTCGTCGATTTCGACGTTCAGACTCTGAAAAAATGGTCGCAAACAAACGTGACAATTGAGCTTGAGAAGAGTCTGCACCCGACCCGCGATCAACACGCCGCCGCCCACGGACTGAACGAGCAACTCACCAACGACCGGCTTTACAACACAGTCGATATCGAGCTTCTCGTTAAAGTCAATGCGGCTGCGCTTTGACGGCAGAAGGTTGAGATCGTCTACATTTATTCTCAATTGCTATCCCTGAGTGAGACCCATGTAAGGATCGAGACCAGCCTTCAGAAGCGTTGGCTTCAAGGGAGGCTGGCAGTATTCTTGAGTAGACGATCTTACCACAACTTGACAGCCACGCCGGAGATTGGCTTTGACTGCGGTACGAGATAAGTTGCGTTTCAAACGGAGAACTCTGAATCTCAGTGACTCATTCAAGATTCGTTATAACCTCTAAATGGATTCTTCCGGTGACGAAGTCGGCTATCGAAGATGGCGCACTTGTGATCGAAAACGATCACATTGCTGAGGTAGGAACGAAAAACTCGATTATCAGTCGATATTCGGATTTGCCGGTGACGGACTATGGCGAAGCGCTGGTGGTGCCCGGGTTTATCAACATGCACTGTCATCTTGATTATTCCGAAAGTTTTGATCTCGACTGTAATTCTAGTCTGTTCGATTGGATACCAAAATTAATGGGCTCAGTGGCAGGCTGGACGGAGAGCGACTTTCTGAAGTCCGCCACTTTCGGCTCTCGCCTCAACGCCCTCAGTGGAATCACATTAGTGGTTGACAGCTCCTACTCAGGGCAGAGTGCCAACGCTCTGGCTGCAACAGGTTTGAAAGGAATTGTCGGCCTCGAGCTCTTTGGTCTGGACGAAACGACCTGGGAAAAAAGCTTCGACGCCTGGATAGCCAGACGGGAGAAGCTCGTTGAAAACGCCAGCCCCGAGCTGCATACAGCGCTCGACAACGGCTCAATCCGACTAACCTGTGCACCACACGCACCATATACGGTGTGCCCCTCGCTTTTTGCCCGTGTCCGTGATTGGAGCGCACAAAATGGATTGCCACTTCTGGTGCATCTTGCCGAATCATCTGCCGAATGTGATTGGCTTAGCGATAAGTCGGACGTGTTAGACGCCTTCCTCGTGAAAGTTATGAGCAATCGCCCGGAAGCCGAGTTGCGCGAAATGATCGCTTCCATCAACTGGAGAGGACGGGGTGATTCGCCGGTTGAGCATCTTGCCCGCTTCGACCTTCTAAATGAGCGGTTGATTGCCGCTCACTGCATTCGGATCAATGCAACAGATATCGCCACGCTCAGCCGACACCGAGTGGCAGTAGCCCATTGCCCTCGGAGCAACGCCAGGCTGCACAACGGTATAGCACCGCTCACGGCGCTCCGCCAGGCCGGCGTCAAAGTCGGACTGGGAACCGACAGCTTCGCTTCCAATGACGACTTGAACCTGATCAACGATGCAGGCTTCGCCCTCAACCTTCACAGAGCCATAGATCCAACCAGCAAACTGAATGCCGATGACATCCTTGCAATGATGACCCTTTCGGCGGCGGAAGCGCTGGGGATAAGCGATCAGGTCGGGTCGCTGGATCAGGGTAAGAGAGCCGACCTGGCCGTCCTGCGCACGCACGTCGAAGGCTCAACCGGCGGTTGTCAGCCGGCTGATCGGCTAATCCGCTTCCCTTCCAGGGTCGAAGATGTCTATGTCGACGGGCAAGCGGTAGTGAAAGGCGGGCGTCTTAGAAATAATTGAACGCGGACAATATCAAGAATTATTTGTCTATTGAAAACCGCATATAGTGCCCTTGAGTAATTTAATCTATACTTGTATGCCTGCCGTGTGAGGTTTCACATATGCCGCAACCGGGCAAGAGACCCATGTATAGCAGGTATTTCTCCAGCCACTCAGGTAGGAAGGTCAAGACAAACATATGGCCAGCGTAGGACGAACGGATCACATTTGCAGCGGAAGAACATGCATGTTTTGTCGTGTACTCGACAATCCTAACCGGGCCAAGCAATCCGGGGCGCGTACTTTTATGGACAGCCAGGTCATCGAGCGCGTCAAAGAGCTCGAGCAGCGCTCCTTGCTTACAAGCACCGAACAGAGCCTGGCTGCGGTCAAAGGCGAAGAGATTGAGCGCCTCGCGCTGCTCGACACCCTGACCGAGCTGTACAATTCACGAACCTTCTACAAAGAGATCAAAGACGAGCTCAAGAGAGCCAAGCGTTACAAGCGCCCCGTCGCCCTCTGCATGGTGGCGATCGACGGCTTCAAAGACGTAGTCAGACAGTACGGAGCGTTGACTTCGGACGCCGTGCTAAAAGTCATGGGCAACGTGCTTCGCGGAGCGATTCGCGATGTCGATATTCCGGCTCGCTACAGCGCGGAAGAGTTCGCCATTATCTTTCCAGAGACCAACGCCTCCGGCGCATCCATAGTCGCGGAGCGCATCCGGCAACGCATCGGCAATCAGTCGATTACCCACAACTGGCACAACCTCCGCGTCACGGCGTCGGTTGGTCTAGCCGCCTTTCCCGCGCACGCCCGCGAACACGACGAGCTGATCGAGAAGTCGGTACGGGCACTCGAATTGGCCATGCAACGGGGCGGCGATAAGGTCTGCACGGTATAGTT
>CAZISK010000242.1:8498-9529 GCA_964541355.1 uncultured Candidatus Obscuribacterales bacterium | reverse complement strand
CGCGGCGGCTCAATTTGCGGTTCTGCCGGTGCCGTCAGCGAATCTGGAAATTGCGGCAGCTCATGCTCCAGCAGTGTCCGCGGCACGTTGCGCTCTTGTGTGTGTTCGCGCGGCGGCTCGGGCGGAGTCGGCTCACCCAGCCGATTGTCGTCGCTGAACATGCTAATGTCCGTTTCCAACAAGGTCCGCGGCACGTGCCGATCTCCCGGAGGAGTATGCTCTCCTGTGTGTTGCGAGTTGTCGGCGAACGGCGCTGCCGAAGCGGGCGGCTCAATGGGTTCCGGCTGCAAGCGCTCCGAAAATTGTGATATGTCCGTCTCCAACAGAGTTCTTGCAACCGGTTTTTCCGAAGACGTTGGGCTGTTGTCCGCCGGAGGTTCGCCTGACAGTTGCGCAGGCTGATCTGCCTGGACTTGTTCGGGTTTCAATGAATTAGAGAATTTCGATATGTCCGTTTCCATCAATGTTCTTGCGATTTCTCGGCTGTGCTTTGGAAATAGCTGGACGCCTGACGGAGAAGGTCGCACTTCATCAGAACCCGTCGCCGCGCCTTCTTTGCTTACGGCTTTCTCATCAGACGAATCGTCGCCATCCTGTGGAACCAAGCTCTTCAACCAGGGGAAATTGTTCAACTCGTCCTGCGGCGACTCATCTGGCTGTGGATTATTGTCTGTTTTCTTTGTGGTCATAAAACTTGCTTTGAGCATTTGCTAAGGCTGGGGTATTGCTCGGGTGTCCCAGACACACAATACCATGATAGCGAAAGCTGATTGTTAGCTCAAAGGCAGATTTAATTGGGTCTAACCGCCCATGGATGTTTGGTCTGCAAAATTCCTTCACTGAAGTGAAGAGAGATACCTTATCGATATTTTGCGCTGCATGATGAAGTTTTATGCCTCGAATTCCGCTATTTCCGATAACCAATCAGTGTGCACGTTGTTAACTCCATCGAAGGCGATAGCTCATCGATGAGGCTCCTCGATGAGTTCAATCGTCGATGGTTCAATCGTCAACGAGATAGATCTTTCGAA
>CAZISK010000242.1:0-8398 GCA_964541355.1 uncultured Candidatus Obscuribacterales bacterium | reverse complement strand
GACGAAATCTCTCGAACACGGCGCACCACTGGGAGCGCCGGCGTCTCGCCGGCATCGAGCATCGTCGAACGCATTCAAGTTGAAGATATCGAAACGGTTTCAGTAGCAGAGAAACCTCGTCAACGAGATAGATCTTTCGAAGACGAAATCTCTCGAACACGGCGCACCACTGGGAGCGCCGGCGTCTCGCCGGCATATAAAAGCCGTGATCGAAACACCCGTCAATAAAACGACGACCACTATATATGGTGCCACTACTCTTTCTATCGGTCTATCATACTTTGAAGAGTCTTTGTCCACGATGACACTTTTTCGTAATTCGTTCAAAAAACATGTTCCCTTGCGCAAAACTCTGTATAAATAGGTCTTCGGAGCGTCTGGCCGGATGGTCAGGTTTCGGACAGATGATTTTGTGATTATGTATCGAAATGGATGCTTGCCGTCTACCACGCTGATATATTCAAGGTAATTCAAATGACACAAACAGCCTTTAGCGAGCTGCCGGATAATCGCCGGGAGTTCAATTCGATCGCGAGCAGAACTAGTCTCGTAGATTTGACCGATCCCGCCGCCATGACTGAGCTTTCCGATCTACAGTCGCGGCGCTTGAACACCAGCACATCCTTCTTACCAGAGGTCGATTTATTTGAAAGCGATGCCCCGACAGGCGTTCAGGACACGGCATTGGCTTTCTACGATACGACCCCTCGCCGTCCGCCGAATTCACCCGGTCACGATCAGCACGAGCCAACGCATAACCATGACGGTCCAGTCCATGAACAACCGGTAGACGGTCCTCGCATTCAGACCACTACTGGCACAGATGGCACCACAGAAGAAACAACTACGGAAGTGGACGGGCGAGTTTCATTAAGGACGAGAACCAGTCCAGATGGCGTGCTTCTCGAGAGTGAAGTCAACAACCCGGACGGATCTTCTGAGACGTTCTCTCGATTGCGGGATGGGTCGACACAAGTTCGTCGTGTCAATGGAGACAACGTCAACGTTACTACCACAGCACCGGACGGATCGACAGAGGAATCAACGTACGTTCGCGAAAGGCTGCAGAGTCGTTTTCGACGAAATGCTGATGGTTCGACCGTTGACGAGCGAAGAATGGCAGACGGTTCCACACGCACCACCAGACGTGGTGCCAACGGTAATTTGATTGAAGATAGGATGACGACCACTGATGCACGCGGATTGCGCACAACTGCGATTGTCGATGGCAACGGTTTGAGACGACGTGAAACAGAGCTGCCAGGCGATACCAGCGAGCTGCCCACAGCCTTGCACACATCAGGACCTTGTGCTCAGCATTTGAGAGTTGATTACTTCGATCCGAGCGACCCGACAGGTCAACGAGTTTCCAGAAGCAGTATCTACTACACCGGCAACGGTATCGGTCCTGAGGGCCCGACGATTCTCAGGGCTGAGCGTTCTTTCGACGAAAGAGGACGTATGCGACAGTCAATCGACTACATTCCGATAACCGGCTACAGGGTTAACGGATACGACAGCAATGGCCATGAGATTTCGACCAGGCTAAATCCACTGCACGCACACGATGGTTACGCGGGCTTCAGGCGACCTGCGGCGCCAATCAGGATTCAGAGATAACACCGAAATTGCGAATTGATCGGGACCGATGCTAGCGTAATGGTATCATCTACTACGCTAGCGTCGGTCCCAACTTTTGAGCGTGTACAAGTTGGATAGTCTATGCGAACCAGACTGGAAATCGATAAAATAGTTGCGTTGAAGACCAGTTGATAAGAAGGATGGAAATGACGTTTTACCCTGACAATAATTTCGCGAAATGACGGCACGCATTGGTGCTGGATCCAACTTTCTGCGAAGGTACCGACCAGCGGTTTGGTCGCTCCTCGCCGTTGTCTTGATTGTCGTCTATTTGCCATTCATTACTGGTGCATGTGTTTTCTACCGTAGTGACTCCAGTCTTTTTTATGAGCCGTTTTGCAATTTCATAGCGTCTGCATTCCGCTCGGGACGCTTGCCGATGTGGAATCCGTATTCCTTCTGCGGAATGCCCCAACTTGCAATCACTTGCCCATGCATGTTTTACCCTCCTAACTTCCTTTATGTGTTTTTGCCATTCAGCAAAGCTCTAGCCTGGCTGCAAATTGCACATCAGGTACTGTTCGGATTTGGCGTGTTCGCACTGAGCAGAACTCTCGGTTCAGGCAAAAGACCAGCATTGCTGGCAGGTTTCGCGATGGGGATGTGTGGTTACAACTTTGCCACCGCATTTAATTGCACGTTGATTAACACCGTTGCTTGGTTGCCTTTGGCTTTGAATGCATTCATAAAACTCGAGCTTGCCCGCAAGCAATCGTGGCGTAAGCAATTCATTCTTGCATCGCTTACCTACGGAATGATACTTCTTGCAGGGCGTCCGGAGATATGGTTGCCAGGCAGCGCAATAATTGTATTTTCCATATTGGCTTCGCAATTGCGCCGACAGAGGCTCGAGTCAGATTTGGAGCAGCGACAAACCCGCCGTGTAAGCGCGGATAGCAGCAGCAAACAAGCGGGATCAGCCAGACGCATCAGTCTTGCCCAACTGATTCTCAATAAGGGCTTTTTTGCAATGGCAATCGGAATCATGATTGCCATGCCGGCATTTTTACCGACTACGGAATGGCTGATTTACTCGCCTCGCTCACTCGGTCTGGATGCGACCAATGTGTTGCAATGGAGCGCAAATTGGTACGATTGGATAGGGACTTTGCTCTGCGAACCGCTCGGCGATATGGGTACTAATGGCAGCGCATTCCTGCCGCTCATTGCCGGCAAGACCGGCTCGATTCAATATATCTATTCGCTGTTCGTCGGACCGGCGATAGTCACTCTGGCGCTCTGGGGGCTGGTGTCAAGCACAAAGCGAACAGCGTTCTTAATACCAGCTTTGATGCTTCTTGGCATAGTGGTGGCAAGCGGATCGAATATAGCAGGTGCAAGTTTTCTAGTCGATCACGTCTCCTTTCTGAGAGTGCTTCGCTATCCTGTGAAACTTGGGATCTTCGTAGACATCTCTCTTTGTATTCTCGCCGCCCGAGGAATGCACTTTGCTTTAAAGGAGCCCAGCTCAAAACGAGCACAAATCTTGTCAGTCGCATTCTGGATCTTTATAGCGGTTTTTGTTTTCTTGATCTGGCTCCTCCCTGATCTATTTTTTAAGATTGCACCCCGAACAACTGCGGAAACAATTCAGGTCGCAAGCAGCAACATTTGCGGTCAGTCGGCAGTTGCAATCGCTATTGGGTTGATGCTTGTGCAGCTTCGACGCATGTTCGCATCGGCAAAGATAACCCGATCTGCATTCGAAAAAAGTGTGGCGATCCTGGTCTTCCTACCTCTCTTTTATGCCGCATTTTCAATCCAGAGAACTGGTGGAAGTCCTGATTTCTATGGTACACAAAGGTTGGCTCTGAAGGTGGAAGAGCACCATTTGAATACGGAGAGTTCCCCGCGCCTATTCACTATCGACCTCGGCGAGTGGCACCCATCTAAGGCGTTTATCAACCTAGATAACTCAACGCTTACTGAGCAAAACCTTCAGTACGATCGGCAAGTCTGCCATCCGAACACCCATATAGATGCCAATCTCAAACAGACCTTCGGTTACGAAGGATCATTGACGGCCTCGATTCAGGACCTGGTCTATTCGGCGGTCATTTTAGATACAAAGACCCGACAGTCAAAGAATCCGTCACTATTTCCCGATTTGCCGATTTATAGAATCTGCCGACTGACCGCTGCCGGAAGTGTGATGTCGCGGTCTTTTACTGCAGACGACTTCGGCAACAAGTTGGCTGATTTTCCGACGTTGAGCGACAAGTTCTTTGACCTGGTTAGCGACGATCACAAGCTCAACGTCAAACTGTATCGTGTTCGCAATCCGCTGGCTCGGGCGTACTTTCCGGAGTCATGGTCTTTTGAATCTGCTGACGAAATTAAGAAAAAGCTGATGGACGTGGAACATCCGGAAATCGATCCGGAAAAGCATTCCTACATCGCAAAAGGTAACGCACCACAGACGGTGAGTGCTGATCTGCCAACCGATACCACCGACGAGGAAAAAGCTCAGGACAGTAAAACGGATGCGATTGTCTGGTCCAGGGATGAGCCGGAGTATACTCAGTTAAGTGTTTCGACTAGGACGCGTCGCCTTCTTGTGGTATCAGACACCTTCTATCCGGGTTGGTACGCCAAGCTAGACGGCATGCCTGTCGAATTGATTCGAGTTAATCAAATTAACCGTGGCGTTTTTGTTCCTGCAGGACAGCATTCGATTGAATTCTATTACTCACCTATGAGCCTGAAGATTGGGCTAGGTATGTTCATCCTATCGATTTTACTCTTAATTTGGCTGGGAGTCTCCCGCGGCATGCTTCTCCGGCAGAGTACATACGAAAGAACATGAGAAGTATAGACCTGGAAACGTTTCTCATTGATGTGTTTTTTTGCAAAGATGGGAACGCTAGAATAGAATTACCCACTGCGCGCTTGGAACAGTCTGCATTGACGAGGTTATTCAGTGAAGAGCGAACGCTAGAAACGCATTGCTCACCGCGAGCGCCAGACCCGCAGGTACTCCTGGTTGTTAACCGGAATCGGTGGGCATAACTGAGGTAACGTACTAAAGCGTTTACGCAATCTGATCGAGTGGCTGGATAAAAGCTCGCTGAGAATAAAAAAGCCGATTCAAATCATGATCCGTGCGGGAGAAAAATCAATGGATCGAAAATTATGGATGTTAACAGCTTTGCTTGGTACCGTTATGTATGGAAGCACCCCAGCACATGCGGCGGGCTATGAAGCATGGTACTCCGCGTCAACTGAGGCCGGGAGATCTCCCGTGTTCCCCGCGAAGGTTCATACGTACTATGACGGCAAGACGTATTACAGCAAAACTGAAAATGTGATGGGAGACTCCTTTGGTTACTCCGTAGAGTCGTCAATTGATCCCACCAGCGTCGAATTTGCGAAAAGTTTTGACGCAAAATACTTAGGTAAGAAGACAATTGATGGCACCGAATGTGATGGCTATCAGTTTAACGATCCAATAGAACAACAACTCACCGAAAACTGGATAGATAACACGGGTCACCTATACTATCAGCTCGTCAACAAGACGGTAGACACAGAGGCGAAGTATCAGAGGACGAGGACGAGCTACAAGATCGATCCGGAGTCGTGTTCGTTAACGACCGACGCTGACATCGTGAGCAGCCATACTCCCATAGGCGACAATCCTACGACCGTCCCACCAAATGACGACGAAAGCGCATACTCATCACAGGGAATGACAAAGACGAAACTCAAGCCTTCCGACAGTCAACCGTCGACTTCGTCCCAGACGACCGATAAGAGACCTTCACCTTAGCAGTCAAGCCCTACGCCCCAGCTCTGGATTTCCCGTTTTCTGTCGATAGATCCATTGAACTTCACCTGCCGGTGGGTGTATTTCTTTTTTCGGAGACCGTTCCGCCGAATTTGACCATGGTCTCATGTTAATTCGTTCCTGCCCTGCGGGTAGGACACAATTCGATTTGGTTGTCCTGCTGCGCGGCTTCAGATCGCAACAAACTCCGGGCTTAAGCAGTCGCACCCTGCATCCCTGACCTGAAGGACGAGGCTTCGCGCTGTAATTAGTTTAGTAACCGGACTGAGCAATTCCTGACTCGCATATGCAGCCCTTCGTCCGGTTTAGAGAAGTCCAGAGATAGGTTGGTCGAAACAGATAGTCGAATCAGCAATCTTGCAACAATCTCGCTATAGCATTTCTACGCTTAGAAACAGGCAGGCTGTTGAAATATGCTAACAAGGCTTTGACCGTGTGCGCTTTCTGTATCCGCCCTAACGATCAGTGTAGAGTCCAGTCGCAGGACTGGAGACTACAACTTACATTCGCATTTACTCGGGGACAATAGGGAATGGTTTCAGACGGTAAACTAGCCGTTTCGGAAGATGGTGATGACCCCAGGACAATACCGCCAGTATCCAAACTCGACTCGAGCACTATTGGATTTGAATCGTTTCGATTTGAAAGAGACAAGGACAAAGAAAAAGACAAGGGACACAATTCTTCCTTGCCGGATCTGGGCATTGACGACGACTCCAAAGAAGGGCAAAATTCCGAGCCGGGCAGCGAAGTCGATAACACGTCTGAAATGGGGCAGGACAATAATGGCAAAGGCGATGCAACCGAGAAAGACTCGACCGGTAACTCGAGTCAACCTGATGAGCAAGGCGATTTTCTGTCGTTTGGCGAGCCTGCTTCATATGTTGATGCATCGGAACCGTTCGGTCTTTCAAAAAGGGAAGGCGGAAAACTGGTCGAGTTTCACAATGACAACGGTTCCTTTCACCTTGGTGTGAAAAACGGTGAGTACAGCTCGTTCAAACTAACCGATGCAATGGGACAAACAATCGCGACTCACACGGGAAAAATCTCTGTAGATGAACAGAAGGGAGAGATTACTGTTCTAGACGATAGTAGCAAAGGCGGTATCACTACTGTCACTAAATATGGTTTCGATGGATCAGTTATACAAAACCAGTTCGATCGGAACAATCAAAAGACTCAGACAGTCAGGCAGCAGGTCGACGGTGGTCGACTGCGAAACTCAGGTACAACGAAGTTCGAGTACGCCGGCGAACCAGGGTCAAAAGCTAAGACCGCTACTGCAGCTGACTACAATGCCCAGGGACGTCTTACCAGCAAACGGCACTTCGATTCGCTCGACGATCTAAAGCAGGGAAAACCTTCTTTAACGGAGACAGTCTCCTATCACGACAGTGGTACCGTATCATCAGAACAACGAATTCTTACTAGTGGAGCCACATCTAAAGAGATCGGACGAATTACGAGCAGCCGAGATCGCGATACGGGTGAAACAGTCGTAAGTTCAAAAATGCCAGGGGCGAAGGGCGCTATCGAACATCAAGTTTCATTCGACAGGTTTGGGTCGCTTAAGAAGGTCGAAGCTCGGATTGACGGACAGCATATAAAAGCGGACGTGGCAGGCGGTAAGATTCACGATGTCCAGGTTGATGGCAAGCCCAGTTCAACTCTCTTGAAAGAAGGCGAGAAAAGAATTCTCAAGACGCTCAATGAGACCATAACCGGAATTCGAGAGGAATTCAACATCAGAGGACTGGATAATCCCAGCGATGTGAAGTCGACGCCGGAAAGAAGCGGTACTACACCTAATGGCACGCTGGTAATTAGCGATGGTAACAGCGGAACAAGAACTCATCAAGTCAAGTCAGGTAAAATTCTGGAGGGCGGCAAAGAAATTGGTACCGTCAATGATGCTGGTCAGGTTAAGATCGGATCGAAGGCTTCCAAGATAGCCGATACCTCTGGTATGGCCTTCCATGGTATCGGGAGCGATGGCTCGCGATTAACGCTTACAGCAAAAGAGGATGCGGGGAAACTAACAGGAGTACTCTCGAATCAATCTGGCAAAGAGCGCCATTTTGTCTTTTCAGGAAAAGTATTTGACGAAAGCGGACAATTTCGTGGAGACATTGATAAGGACGGGCAATTTTTGAAAGCTGGTCGCGAATCTGTCCATGCCGAAGTCATCAACAAAGAGTATGCCAACTGGTCCTTTATCGGTCGAGAGTCCGGACACGATCGCTCATTCATCGCAACACCGGATGCCGCCTGGGGCAAGATGTTCGTCCCCGACAAATCGGGAAAACCGACCGAATACGAAGTTAAGAGCGGTATGCTGATCAACAAACAGACCGGGAAGCAAGATGGACTTGTCTACCCACCCGATATGCAAAAGGATTTTAGTATCAAGGGGGGTGCCATTCAGTGGTTCTCAGAAGGCGCTACCGGAGCGCCAAAGCCGCTGGCCGATCACCGGGGACTGGTGTTCGATCTTCAACTTCGAGGAAGGAGCGGCGAAGCTGGGTTGCCACTCAAAGGTGTCGCGCTTGGTGCGGAAAAACTTGGGGCTGATGGTAATGCCGTGCCGGACATCGGCGGACTCTATAGCATGGAGCAGGGCCGGCGCGCCGACAAAATGCGGAGCGAACTTCTGGACCAACGGGTCGAAGACGAAAAATCGAATTGGGGGCGTCGTTTTCTGTTTCAATACCAGGATCATGTCGATACGGCTACCCGAGCTCGCGACAATTTCCAGTCCAGCAGCACCGAGCGGAGGGACGTTCGTGATCGAGCGCTTACCACTGGTAAGATCAGTGATACCGAACTTGATGGCTTGAGTGGTGCCGTTGGAACTTCGATCGGTCTGCGAGAAGTTCATTCGATTTCGGAATTCAGGAACCATCTAAATGAAAACAAGCGTGCCCTGGAGCAACTGCCGGACGATCCGAAACAGATCAACGGAAAAGT
>CAZISK010000241.1:0-9597 GCA_964541355.1 uncultured Candidatus Obscuribacterales bacterium | reverse complement strand
GGTTGAAAATGTTTTCCCAGATCAACTCATTTGGAAAATATTGCTGAATCTGATACCAGTTAAGCTGGTCCACCCTGGAATCGAAATCCACAAGCAATTCGGAATAGCCATTTGTCAGTTCACGAAAACGATTAGTCAGGTTCTCTACCTGCCCGTTGTTTCGAGGGTCCGCCTGGTTATGCACATCGACCAGAACCTGCTCGACAACAAGAGAGATGTTATCCAGTCGCTGCACGGGAAACCGGCTCCAGAACTCACCTATATCTGATTGATCAATCCCTTGTTTCGAAAGTACTTGTTGAAACCGGCATTCGAACCTTTCGAGCGTCTCGGCAACATACAGCCTCTTCCATGCTCTGGAACCGTTTACTGGAGAAATAAAAACCGGCGCGAACCATAATAGCCACGGATTGGGGAGCCAGAGAATCCGCGGCTTCTTGACGTTGATCAGCCTGTAGTAAGCGTAAATCGCCGACTCAATCTCAGCCTTGTCTACGGCCGCCGGATGTCGGAGATCCGCCATGACGGAGGTGACAAACTGTTCGAGCTTATGGCAGAAGTTCATTTGACCATCTTATCAGAGCAACGAAGAGCTCAGACTCCTTCTGCAGCCGGTTTTACTATCAACAGGTGACTAAACTTTGAAGCGGTAACGCAGAGCACGATTGAGCTCAGCCTGGATCTCGCCTTCAAGCTGCTGTGTCAGAGACTTGGCCGTGTTTTCGAGATGATCGCGGTCTTTGCCTTTCTCGTATTTGACCTCTTTCATCAGATGCATTTTCCACGCAATCGGCCGAGACGCCAGATTAAGTGGAAACGGATACCACGGGAAAAACGGAGACAAAGGGAAATACGGCATTTTGAGGAACTTCGCCAGAGGCTCGAAATTAGACAGGAGCGGTACAGCCTCATCACAACCGAGCGAAGACAACGGAAAGATCTTCACGCCTTCCTCGACGGCAGGAAGCAGCCTGGTCCAATCGAAATCTTGTAAACGATAGCGCTGGCTGTAAGGCTTCGATAAACCAGCAACACCTTCAGGAAAGATCGCAACGATTTCGCCGCGTTCAAACAGCCGCTTCATGCTGGCCGAGGACCAGGGAACGAAGCCAATCTCAATGAGAAACGCATTGAGACGCTCATCATCAATCCAATCCAGATCGCACATGATGTGGACCCGGCGAGGGTTCTGGTTGAACGACATCAAACCGTAAATCAGCATCAAGGCTTGCCACGGCAGAACGCTGCCCTGATTGCCGACAATGACCGCCGGTCCCTTTGCAGGAAGCCTGTCCAAACCGTCGAAGTGGACTTTCCACCATTCGAAATACAGGAAGGACAGAAACGGCTCCAGCCGGGCCAGAGCCCGTACATCAAAGCCCCAGTAGCGGTCGGACTTTACGGACTGTCTTACGAAATCTCGGTAAGTAGCTACAAAATGGCTCATATGACCGTCTCCTGCTTCTCTTGAACCGGAGCATCCTCTTCGTCCCAACCGGTAAACATCGACTTTCTTCGTCTCAGCATTCCATTGAGATCGTCCTGAATCATATGCTGAATCTCGCGAGCGATACTTAATACAAGCTTTCTGTCTTTCGCTTTTTCCTTAGGATAGTTGAGCACAATCGGCTTGTGCACGTTAACCAGCCAGCGAACCGGCAGTGGAAAGAACATCAATGGAAACGGAAGCCACGGAAAGCTCAGGGTGACAGGGAAGAACGGCATGCCGACGAGACGGGCAACATCTCTGAGATTGACCATGTTGGGATAGATCTCATCGCCGCCGACCGTCGCGATTGGAATCAGCGGTGTTTGCGTTTCGATAGCCAACTGAACAAATCCAGGATGGAAGTCCAAAATCCGATAACGGTCGCGGAAAGGCTTACCGACACCACGAATACCTTCCGGATATATACCGACTATCTCGTTATCATCGAGCAGCTTCTGCGCGTTTTCCAAGGTTGCGCGAACCTGTCCTGTCTCTTTTATCCATGAACCCAATCCGGGCACGGTGAAGAACCAATCCGTGACAAGATATCGAACGCGACGCTGCGATTTGCGATGATTGCACATCGCGATACTGAGCATGGCACCGTCCAGAGGCAACAGGCCGGAATGGTTGCCGACTAGAATCGCGCGTCCCTCAGCCGGAATATTCTCGATTCCACGAATATCGACTTTGAAGTAGTCTTCGAACAAGAAGCGGAAAAGCGGCTCCCATCGAGCATATGTCTCGATGTTATAGCCGAACTCGTCTTCCTCTGAGCCATACCGCTCGCAGTAGCGGGGATTGCGCTTAGATAGATACGCCAGTGGGTCGGTAAGAGCTAGCGTCTTAAGATACGTCCAATTAGCCACAGAAATCCTAGAACCCCCGGTCCGAAGGAAACGAATAGTACGAAGCGCCGCGTCATTGAGCGCAGCCAGGCATTGGCGCGGTGAGGCACGCGGTCACGCTCTTCCTCACTCGACACATTTGAGCCTTCGGCAGTTTCAAACTCAGCCATTTTCCTCACCCAATCAAGAGTCGAGAGTGTTACCTTATTCCTGGGAGACTAGTATAGGTTCTTGCGAACCTCACTCCTAGCCGCAGCCCATCCCCATTAATAAAGATTTACGGCCAATACGAAATTTCTTTCGAGATAATCAAGCACGCAAGGGCCAGGAGATAGTAATGCACCAACCAGATATCAACAAGCTGTATCAACAGCTCCAGCACATGCAGAAAGAGGTCATGAGACTTCAAGAGGAACTCAAGAAGATTGCCGTGGAAGGAGCAGCAGGCGGTGGCGCCGTAAAAGTGAAATGCAACGGCGCGATGGAGTTCTACGCCGTCCAAATTCACCCTGACGCGGTCGCTCTAGAGGATCTCTCCCTGCTGGAGGATCTGATTGTCCTGGCCATCAACGATGCCATCGTCCAGTGCCAGGAGCTCACGCAAAACAACTTGAACCTGCCGCCGGGAATGGGCGGCGGCTTCTGAGCAGGGATCAAGATGTTTTTCACACCACCACTGGCAAGACTTATAGAACAGTTTCAGAGATTTCCCGGAGTCGGTCCGAAATCGGCTCAACGTATGGCATTTTTCGTTTTGGGAATGTCGGAAGAGGAGGTCGGACAGTTCGCTCACGCTCTGGTTGATGCAAAAGAGAAGGTAAAGCATTGCAGCCAATGCTGCCATCTTTCCGCTCAAGATCCCTGCGAAATCTGTACGAACGATCGACGCGAACCGCACACCATATGCGTTGTCGCCGACTCCAAGGATGTTATTGCCCTGGAACGCACACGCGAATTCAAAGGTAGATATCATGTTCTCACCGGATTGATCTCACCTCTGGAAGGGAAAGGTCCAGATCAGCTCAGCATCCGCGAGCTTATCGGACGCGTTCACACAGAGAGCATTCACGAGGTCATTCTCGCGATTAACCCGACCATTGAGGGTGACGCGACAGTTTTGTATTTAAACAATCTGTTGAAACCGCTGGGCGCAAAGGTGACGAGAATCGCATTTGGACTTCCAGTTGGCGCCGATCTTGAATACGCAGACGACGTGACCTTATCACGTTCCCTGGAAGGGCGGCGCGAAGTGTAGAACCACCAGTGGTGTCCTAACCGCGTGCGAATTTGACGACGAACGAGGCAATTTTGGCTGGGCTCAAGCCGACTTCATCCATTAAAATCGAGCGATTGCCATGCTCTATAAATCGGTCCGGCACGCCAAGTGAGACAACTTCCGCCAGCCTGACTTCAGGTTTGGCGTAAATCATTCGCGAGCGGAACTCCAATACAGCCGCACCAAATCCACCTGAGCTGCAACCTTCTTCAAGCGTGATGATCTTGGTCTTCGGCTGACTGAGGTAACGAGTCAAAGTCGCTTCGTCCAGCGGCTTCACACTGCGAGCATTAATGATGGTGGCATTTACTCCACAGGACTCCATCCCTTCCCGCGCGTCCAACGCCGATTTGACCATGGCACCGTGAGCCAAAACGACAACCTGGTCGCTACCTTGGTGCTCGACTTCCCACGAACTGAAATCGACTACTGAAAATCCATTTCGATCGGTCGAGAATGAATCTGCATTTACAGCTTCATCCCGAGGGAAACGAATCGCCACTGGACCGTGAAGATCCTTCATAACTGTATAAAGCATATTGCGAAGTTCGACGGCATCTTTTGGCGCCAACACGGTGAAGTTCGGCACGCTCCTCAAGAAGGCTATGTCGAAAACACCCTGGTGGGTCTCTCCATCCTCTACAAGTCCGCCTCGATCGATTCCGAATACGACCGGCAAATTCATGATCGCTACGTCGTGTATGACTTGATCCATGGCGCGTTGAAGGAAAGTCGAGTAAATCGATACAACCGGTTTTAACCCGGACTTCGCCATACCTGCCGCCATGGTCACTCCGTGCTGCTCACAGATAGCGACGTCGAAGAAGCGCTCAGGATAGACTTTTCCGAACTTGACCAGACCACTGCCTTCAGCAGTTGCCGGCGTAATTGCCACCAGATTTGGTTCGAGCTCCGCGAGTTCGATAAGGGTGTCGGTGAAGATGTCCGAGTACGTCTTGGCTTTCGGTTTCTTATCCGCAGCCGGCTCTACGCGAGGTTCGAGACTGAAGGCCTTCTTCACGCCATGGTATTTGATCGAATCGCGTTCGGCCGGATCGAAGCCTTTGCCTTTTTGCGTGATCAAATGCGCTATCAACGGAACACGCTCGGCTCTCACCTTTTGAAGCACTTCGATAACCGCGCCTACATCGTGACCATCGATCGGACCGGAATAATTGATTCCGAGCTTTTCGAAAACGATACCAGGCGTGTCGATGCGTTCGGTCGCTTCTTGTTTCACAGACTCTATCAGCTTCCAGACAGCAGGCGTCAACGACATTCCATCCAACTGCCCTTCGAGCATGGTGATCTTTTCTTTGATGTCTTTGTAGAAGAATGTCTCTTTGATGCGCTTCATGTACTGAGAGAAGCCGCCAACATTCTCACTAATCGACATCTCATTGTCGTTGAGCAAAATCAAGACATCGCGTTGTATCTCACCAAGGTGATTCAGAGCTTCCAGAGCCATACCACCAGTCAATCCGCCATCACCAATCAGGGCGATGACCTTATGATCTTGCTCCATGTGGTCACGCGCCAGCGCCATACCAACCGCCAGAGACACGGATGTGGAGCTGTGCCCAGCGATGAAGGCGTCGTGCTCACTTTCTTGCGGGTGAATAAATCCGGAAAGTCCTTTGAATTGGCGCAACGTATGAAAACGATCTCGCCTTCCGGTCAGCATCTTGTGCACATAAACCTGGTGCCCAACATCCCACAATATCTGATCCTTGGGAGAATCGAATACGTAATGCAGAGCAAGCGTTATCTCGACAATACCGAGATTAGATGCAAGGTGACCACCAGTCTTATTAAGGTTGCGTACAATCTCCGAGCGAATCTCCTGAGCAAGAGATCTGAGCTCATTGATAGAGAGCTTCTTCAATTCGGCTGGGGCAACAATTGCATCCAGAAAAGATGTTGGATGCTGTACTAGCGTTTGCATGGTCCCCGAAAGTTCACAGTAGTTAGAACTTAACAGAGACCATCATAGCAACGACCCTGAATCGAGATCCTAATAAGTTTATCCAGTTAACCACTTTAGAGCCAATTTTTTACGCAAACAGCCATCTTTTGAGCGACAATACTTACGCAAACTTATATAAAGCCGCCGATACCTTAATGCTGACAAATCTTTTCGCCATTTTGCTCGTCACAGCGGCTGTTTACGTACCGTGCCCGGTGAGCGCTGAGGTTGCTCGGTTTGATGACGATCATTCGGGAAACGCGGTGCCGCCATCCGGCATTGGCTCAGAGTTCTACCGTGGTGAGCCCGGTGAAGATTTACTTAAGAGCAGGGTAATAGAGGCATCGCGTTGTCTTGATGCCACAGTTGACCATACGTTCGCGGCACCTTCACTGGATTGGCCTGGTCGAACCTCGACAATTATCGCCCAGAGCATCGATAAATCAGAAGATCGCGTGGGCAACCAAGCTCGAGGAACATCGGTCGAAGTAAACTCTCCTGTAGCCGAGGAGAATTCAGATCGAAGAGAGGTAAGCGCGCGTGAGGACGTTTTGGATGCGGGTAAACGCACCAGCAAAGGCGTTCCAAAAGACAAGAACCGATCCGGCAAGGCGAGTAAAGAGCTGGAGTCGGTGCGAGTTTACACAGCTCGCCTCAAAGGATCGATGTGCGCAGCATGCCTGATCCAACTGGAAGAAAAATTCCAGAAGATGCACGGAGTTCTGAAAGCCCGTATCGTGCGCCCGCAGTCAAGTACCGAAGAGCGCTTCGCGGAAATAGAGATATTGTACGTTCAGCCAAAATTAAACCAGCAAAAAATCCGAAAGCTCATCGAGCGTAATGACTTTGGTTTGAGCAAAGAACGCGATTCGGCTGCGGCTGGATGAAAGGCAGCGTCAGAATCCGCTGTTGATTGCTAGTTATTTCTACGAGCACGTTCCGGTGGCACGCACATTCTGCGACACGGCCCAGCGCTCCTGGCACGATCTCGGACGTAACAAATGACTTTGATCTTGCGCGGTCACGTAGACAGGTTATGAACGTAGACTATGCAGAAACGCGGCGCTCATCGAGCTTCATAAGCTCTTGCTCCAGCTTCGCGATAGTATCGTTGAAGCGCGTCTGGCAGCTGGCATGTGCAGGCTGCTGGCCGAACTTCGCATCGTGAGCTTTTGCAAATTCTCGAATGCGATCGATCAACTTCACTATGTAATCTCTTTCCACGATTCTGTGTTCTCCTGGAGCTATTTGATGCTGATGCTCTCTTCTTTAGCGGACTTCAGTTCTAGAGAATCTTGATCGACTAATCGATCAATATCAATCTCAGAGCCCATCCTTGATCGACAATCAGGCGAGCGCCTGTCTGAAATGTCATATAAGACCATAGCCA
This sequence comes from uncultured Candidatus Obscuribacterales bacterium, assembly GCA_964541355.1. Taxonomy (GTDB): domain Bacteria; phylum Cyanobacteriota; class Vampirovibrionia; order Obscuribacterales; family Obscuribacteraceae; genus JADYXR01. The sequence continues at coordinate 2,628 of CAZISK010000241.1, read as the reverse complement.
GTCAAACATTACAACCATGCGATTGCGAAAACCGATGAGATTGAGAATATGAATAAGCACCCACGCCCACCAAGCCAAAAAACCACCGATCGATATCTTTCCGAAACCGCCTACTGCAGAGACTCTTCCTATTGTGGACAGAGATTCTCGATCAATGTATCGAAATGGTTGCACTGTCTCTCCGTTAAGTTTTTTCCTTATGTTTTTCGCCACCGCTTGACCCTGCTGAATAGCGACGGGAGCCACGCCGGAAAGCGGTTGCCGTCTTGCTCGAAGTAGGCGATATCTCCTACGGCAAAGACAATGGGGTGATCGCTTATGGATAAATCAGGTTGCACTATTGGCTTTATCATGGGCTTTGAGCAAATGCATACTTTTGCAAAAAAGAAAAAACACCGGGCGCGGTGCGCTCGGCGTTTTTCACAGTGGCACGGAGGACAAGTTATAGAAAGAATTTCTTTCCCCTTCGGACTTGAGTCGGCCTCCGGCTTATCCTAGCCCGTAGCATTTCGGGACTGGACAATTTTGTACGTCTTGCCGTTGAAAGTAACGATCAATTCTTTGCCGACCGAGAGATATTTGGTGATACCAGGCTCATCCTTCAAGAGATCGAAGTAACCTTGCGAGCCAAATACAATTACCTTAGGCTTCGACGCTGTATGTTCGTTATAACTGGTATCGACCCAGGTGCTGCCAATCATTTTGAATGTCTTCTCACCAACTAATTGCTGTAGCCCCTGATCCTTATAGTTCGAAGCAATAAGCACTTCGCCTTCTTTGAGCTTGTTATTCACCTTGGCATCACGAACTGCTTGTTTTCCTGATACAGCAGAAGCATCCCAGGATTTAACCTGGGCAACATCCCCCGCGATCTGAACCTTACGTCCTGTATAAGAACCACGATCACCCTTAAAAAAGGCGCCTCGCACCGAACCTTCAGAATCTCCAGAGCCTCCAGAAAATCCACCGAAGTTGCTCAGGCCTGGAGCCATGTTAGCCTGCAACATCGGGGATGCAGCAGGTCTCCTCACCATGCGTGGGCGAGGAATATTGGTGGCTAAACGATGATTCTCGCTGGGATCGGTAACCAAATATGAGGTGTATTCGGAAATGATTCCATGCTTTTGCGACAGAGCAATGATCTCATCAATCACCTCTTTGTTTTCCTGGTTAGCATGCGCAACCTCGGTCAGATAGCCGATGCGTCGCATAGCCCAGAGTTTTACCAGATGCGAATTGCCGGCCTGCGTACTGGCGAAATTGATGGGGAAAGAAAAGTTCTTCGCCACACCATTTACCTTTCCGGTGAGATTCAAGCTCGTGTTGCCGCCTTTCTTATATCTGCCAAGAAGCAATACTTGGGAACCCGCAAAGATATCTTTGACCTCTTTTGGATAGACATTTTTGACTTCCATATCCGTGTATGCCAGTTTTACATCGCTGAGAACCGGAGATTTAATCTTCTCGTAGAACGAAGAGATCGCTGTTTCGATGTTTTCATCAGGTTCCACGTATTGCGATGTTCCATGATGCGATTCAGCCAGTTTATTCAGCAATTTTGTATTGATATCGTATCCGATACCAAAGTCAAAGACCCGGATATCCTTTTTTGAATTCGCTATCGAGATGAGCTTCTCTGAATCGCGCTCGCCAACAGTTGGTTCACCATCGGTCATGAAGATCATGTAGGCCGGTCTCGGACTCACTTCGGAAAGGAGCGTTTTACCGATGGAGATTGCTTCACCAATATTGGTACCGCCTCTGGCGCTGAGCTCATCGATAAACTCGCAGGCAGCCTTCTTGTTCGCTCCCGTAGCTTCTACGAGTTCCGATTTGAACGTCTCAGCGTCGGTGTTGAATTCGACAACGCCGAAACGATCCGACGGATGCAGCGCATTGACCACGTACTTGAGAGCACGTTTGTTCTCTTCCATCTTCTCGCCTTGCATCGAGCCAGATGTATCGGCGACCAGAACGACATCTTTTCCGATCACATTCTTGGCTTGCAAGGGTGGCGACAACGTCAACAAGAAGTAGCCGTCTTCGCCTTCCGCTTTATGAGTAATCAGATTGGCCGCCATCTCCGTATTGGAGACACTGTAGTAGAGAAGGAAATCTTTGTCCGGAATCGTCTCCTTTTCCAGCATGGAGATCTTGGCGTTGTTATTGTCTGAGCGGTTGGCGGAAATAACGTGCGTTGGGGACCAGATTGTTCTTAGACCTTGATTGCTAGCCAGTTTCAGATCGATCTTGATCTCCTCAGGCGGCGTGTCTTGCACCTTACTTTTTAGTGGAAAACGATACTTTAATAGTCCATTTTCGGCTTTCAAGAGCTGCGTGTATTCGAGTTCCACCTTCTTGGTGCCATGCGCCGGAATCGGAAAAATTCTGGCTCGAACAGTCTTGCTGTCAGCATATTCCAGGAGTCCAGGATCGACCATGCGCCGTACAATAGCTTCATACTCCTGCCTGGCTGCGTTCGCTTCGAGAATTTTTCCTTCGACAGGTTTTCCATCAATATGCAATGAAAACGAACTGAAAGTGGTGTCATCCGGCAAAGGGAAGAGATAAGTGCCGGCCAAATTTCTATCTGTGTCGTTTTCAAACGTCTGAGTTATGTATGTCTTT
>CAZISK010000240.1:0-9610 GCA_964541355.1 uncultured Candidatus Obscuribacterales bacterium | reverse complement strand
GCGTCTAGATTCATAGTTACCGTGTTACTCACTGCCCTATTCGTGCCGACGGCCAACTGTAAGGAAACATCTCCTCCAGCGTCCGCCCAGCAACGGGTTCGTGCGATGGGCGGTTATCGATACATCTACTCCAGGCCGTCTTCGACGAGCGGGCCATATTCACCAATGAACATCAATTCAAGAAACGGCCTGCCAGTAACACAGTTGTACGACCACGAAAAGACAGAAAGGCTGTTGGTCGAGTCGAAGGATTTGTGTGGGAAGCTGCAGTTCGATGCCGCTATCGCCAAGGCAAAAGAGGCATATGATCTATCAGTTGCCTATCGTCGTGGTAGCTGCGGTGGCATGGGTGCCATGGCACCGAATCCGTATGCCATGGAAATCTCCAGGATTCATTTTGCGCGACTGAAATACCTCAACGCCCTTCGTAAGTATGAAGAAGCGGTGCAAGATGCCGACTGGTTGTCTGATACCCTTGGTTTCACCACGGACATTAGCTGCCTGAGCGCTGAAGATCAACTTCTTCGTCGAGAGCTCGTAGAGGAAATCGTTACTTGTTTCAAACACACCAACCGAACCAGCCAGGCAGAATACATAGCTGAGGTTCATCTGAAGGCGCGTTCCCCGATAGGTAGCGCAGTGCATTCCGAGTGACGGCGCGATTACTTGCGGGACCACGGCGTGAAGGTCGTCTGGATGGTGAGTGAGATACTGGTTCGTTTATCGATTTGCACCCTTGATTCCGGCTGCACGCCAGTACGTAGGACTGTAAGAAGACAAGCTGCCAGACCCAAAAACCAATAATATCCTTTCGCCGAGATCTCATTGTCATGGCAGTTACAAAGCGAGTATTGCCTGCTCTTTGCGTGTTATTTGATGGACTACTAAAGGCTCTAAACGCAGATGAAACAGGACACGCTTCCATTCACGACAGGACCGTCAGTGAAAATGGTCCCTCCCGGGATCTTTCATCCGGGAACGTCCGCGTTCTTGTCGATAGGCTAGTCCGGCGCTTCTACTATTGACTAGGCTTCGCGCTGCGCTGTAGCTCTCTTGCGTAGATTGGATTGTCACGGCTCAATCGAAGAGTGATTCGCTCTATCTGCACGATGTCCTTCCCGATATGTTTATGCAGTTGCGCCATTATGTCTTCTATGTCCGTCCCAAATAACACCACGGTTTCGTCTTCAGAGGCAGCATTCTCAAAAACCGCTCGAACTTTGTTGTTATGGACTATCGACGATGTGGGTGCCAGGATGTACTCTGTCATTGCTGATTCCTTTTCTAGTATTGGCGCTGGTTGACAATCCGTTTACCTATTATGATCTAATACCAGCGGTGGTGTCAGTGTCAAGGTTGTAAAGTCCGCTTAAACTTGAAGTATAGCCTAAATCGATTTGCTAGTCTCTGTTTTCAGGTATTGATCTGAATTGTAAATCTTCATCGGCACAGTCCATACATCTCCGAAATCGTCTTGCGTGTCATGAATCTTCCAGTCCGCTGCGAAGCGGTCTTCAACCTTGCTCCGTGAAAAAATCGACTTACCGTTGAATTGACGTTTTGTTCGCGTTGTCAAACATTATTCTTTCTCGATGTCAATCTCGCTGAACTGAAAAACTTTGAAACACTAGCCACATTGCGAAGGCATTCGCTCATGTGGAAACTACGAAGAGCGATCGCAGATCTCACGACAATCCCATAATTCAAGTCCATAGTTGTATGCGATGAGCAAAAAGAGGACGATGGCATGTCTGATAGATCGACTCCAAAGCCGGAACAAGAAGGCACAACAGAAAGCGCGAGTCCTTCGGCTCCACTAATCGATTACGCTCGTGTTGCTGCCGAATTCAATTACGCTTGTAATGGCGGTACCGGGTATGGTGCAGACGCCAAGACAGTTGAAAGCATCCTCAACAAGTATTCGCGAGACGATCTCCTGAAGATTGATGAGGCTTTTTATCAAGACTTTGGAAAGGCTCTAGCTAACCCGGGCGAAAGATGGGGCTTGCGCGAAGAACTTAAAGACGAATTCTCAGGACCGCAACTAAAACAGTACGAGGACAAGCTTCCCAAATCACCATATGCTGGTTCACAATCGCATAGTCGAGATGCATCAGATGACGGGCAGACCCGCTCCTGAAATTGAACGAGACATACATGAGGAATTGACCCGATTGAACAGAGAATCCTCTGATCAAATCGATTTCGAATATAGGAACACCTACGGTGTCGGTATTCACGATGCAATCATGAATGACAGCAAATTGTCGAGATCTTTGAAACGCGAGATGGAGATCGAGCTAAAGGGCAGGGAAAATATGACTGCCGGTGACAGGCGTGATCTGGACATGTTTGCCACCGAACGCGAGCGGAAACTAGCGGAGAAATCGTATGTTGATCAGGCCTTGGACGCTGTGAGCAGGGCAATCCTCGGATTTAGATCGCTGGTATGATGCTGGATTGATGCGGCGACCAGCAGACACTGCTTCAGAAGAAAAATAGTCTTCCAGGCAGGTATGTTCTATCTTGTTCTCCGCTGACTCTCCCACAACAAAAGCTCATAACGTTCTTTGTCCAAACGCTGTCTTCCGAATTCAAAGGAGTCTAAGTGGTAGAACGATGGCTTCGAAAAATTGCGCTCAAATAATATTCCTTTATTCATATTCAGATTCACAATAGCCACGCCAAGATCAATCCGTCTAAGCAGCTTATTCATGGCGGCCTCTACTTCCGCAGCCGTCTCCTTCGGCAATTTTTCCAACTGATCGTGGAAGGAAGCCCTTTCACCGTGAATCGCAAGCTTCAATAACTTCTTGGCGGAGTTCATGCCTGGGGATTTCTTTTCCTCTTCGCTCAATCGTTCATAAAGGTCTTCGACCCATGGTTCTGAATAAGTACCAAGTCCGGCTATCTTCGTGGTACCAACCAGAACTCTTTTGCCAACCTCGAGCTGAATCGGCTTCAGCAGACCTTTCGCATGCTCGGTGATGTTCGGATATTCCGACGCGGCCGCACGCTCCAGAACCGGCATTGATACTTCCGGAAATCTAAGGAGCGTTAGACGGGCAATCTTCTGTTTAACCGAATCTCCGGTTGAGCTTATTAGTTCAATCAGAGCTGCAGCATCGCTTTCATCGAGATCTTCCACCTGGCCTCTTCGTTCGATAATCTCATCCAATCGCTGAGCACGATCGACCTCTTTCGGTTTCTCACCATCGCTCTTTTTATTGGATTCTGGATAAAGGAAGGTCACTGCACCGAGTACTGAATCAGCGACATCACCCACTGCGCCCTTTGCTCCAGGAGGTTTAGTGAAATCCTCTAAAGCTGTATCTGGATCATAACTTGCGTTGTGCAGACAGTAAGCCACGTTTTGATAAAATTGCTCTAGTGCGGCCGATTCTCCTGGTTCTACCATCGCCATGCCCTCCAATTAAATTCATTCCGAAACCCGCATTCAGTAACTACCGAACACGTTGTTTATCTCAATCAATGGCAAGAGACTAACAGTTTCGATCTGACATAAACCTGACGCATTTTGCGGTCACTAAAGAAAATAGACGAGGAGACTTGGCGGGTTGATCTATGCTACGATACGCCCCGCCCAAGTGGTGGCTCCTCTGGTGCCTGCATAATCTTCTAGCCATCTAACAATTGGCGGATACTCTTTGGAAGTTTGCAGTCGATCGTGAGCTTGCATGCTGCTGTGTAAGAAATTCCTTGGACGGCTAAAATGAACTTGCTACAACTGCCTGCTGGTCTTCCCCAATTCCGCAATTTTCGTGCTTGACAAATGGGTGAATCAGGGCGACAATCCGAACAGAAGCATTCTTGGTTCAGGGAGGGCACCACCATGATGAAAGCAGTGAAACCTGGTGGCTATATGCTCGCTCGTCTCCTTGCGCAGCCCCTAAGTACGTTGCGGGTATAGGGGCCAGGCTTCTTCGCATACCTTTGAATTCTGGCTTCCTATGCCCATTCCGATGTGGTGTTACTTGTCCACATGCAGGAGGGCTTTGCCATGAAGATCAGCTTCTACAAGAATTACTGTGTTTCTGCGACTCCAGAAGAGTTTTTCCAGGCCTTGAGACTCGTATGCGGAACAGTAGAGATATCGACTGGCTACAACTATTTTCATTTGGTAAGTCCGAATGAATTTTCCAATGATTTGAAGTTCGTACCGCGCGCAAGCCTGTATGCTAAGCTCGAACCGACGAAGTCAGGGACAATTGTGCGAGCGCACCTGTCGACCACTTTCACCTGGATCGAAGTTTTGATCTGTGTTTGCATATTTGCACTTTGGATCGCAGAACGAGTCTGGGCTTGGCAAAACCACATAGAAGGACTGTTTATACCATCGTGGTCACTGAAGACTTGGGTCTTCGGTCCCATTTTGCTATTTGGCTTGATCTGCCATTGCTGCATAAGAGTAAAACAAAAATCCGGGTTGCTTGCGGTTGTGGACGAAGCGGCAGCGATGTTTCCCAAAAGATGACGATTAGACGCCGGACCAATCGGCTCCCAGAGGAGTTCGACAGAAGACCAAAGGACCAACGCATTCTATCTGGTAACTATTTATGGTCTCAATTCAACATTCTGGAGATTCGCTGAAAGCCAAGCGCGGCTTCTATCGCCAGAGTCGCCTTTGCTACGGGTGGACAAATCGATTCTGTATATACGCGGTTCCTTTGCCGGAATAACCACGGAATAACAATCCAAGTCTACCCGCCTCATTTTTTCATTGTCACACTCTCTGCGCACATCGAAGCGGTATCCGGCCAGTGCTTTTCCTGTAGATAGCGATTCAATTGAGGCCTTCTCAAAGAGAGTCGATGATTTGGATTTCAGATGTCTCTCTGCGTCCGCCCTGCTACTCGGAAGGAGAGTTTCAACTTCACCAATGTCGAACTCTTGCTCCAATGCTTGTAATATTCCTTGCGCGTCTGCCGTTAAGATATCGGAAGAAGTTCTTGCAAGTATTTTTTTTGTTCGAGCACTCAACCCCGGTAGCTTCGTGAATGCATATATGTCCAACGATTCGTTCTGTTTGCTCCTGAAGTGTCGTGAATAGTATCGAGACGTCTGTTCAGATTTCACTTCTACCCATCCATCGCCTGGAGCGACTTCGATGTTTGGGACATTACTATGAAGAATCAATCTGGATGGACTGGCAGCAGCACAATAAGGGGGCACTGCCACCAAGGCCAGCACAAGAAGGACAGATCTCATTTGATAGTTTCCCCATTTTTTCTCAAACAAATTCCATCGTATCACGTCAACAGATTCCAACGCATTTTGCTCAATTAAATTTGCTGTGTAGATGTCCGCTGCTCCAAACCGTGCACACCATCAGCGTTCCCGTAGGTTCTTTAGTTCTATAGCCCTTGTCAGATGTTTTGTACTGAACTGGAGATGCCGAGCTGGCGGGGACTTCGGGCTGACTTTTGTGTCACGCCAATTACCGGTCGCACAATAATGTAGTAGGAGCGATAAACCGTGGCTACTTGAGGTCCCGAACTGCACGGCTACTTGGAGGCTCGTAGCTCAAATTGGCCCGAATAATCATTGGCCTACGGTTTCGAGTGGTGGTATATGCGGTGCTACGTCTATGAGCAGTTTGTTTTGCCTGTCTCGACTGAGATATTCAAACGATAACTCTCCACAGCCCGAGAAGCCCGATTGCGTTGTGACACCAATAAAGTGAGCGAGAGGAACAACCAAGAATTTCTTAGCTGCGCATCCCGAAGTCGCCGGTATTACCAGGGTAGAAGCGGCAGAGCAGTCGTCCGCAGACCAAGAGATCCAGCCTTAGCGCAGAGTTCGAAACTCGAGCTTGGCGTCGTGCTACTTCTTGAAGTGCCAAGCGCAGCCTGACGAGAGCAATTGGTGCTGGCGTTACAGGCGGAATATTACTTCACCGATTATTACCTTGACGAATATTACAACAGCGAATATAATGGCATTACTGGGTCGAGGCGCGGTGATGCAATTATCCGGTCAAGAGATAGCCAAGGAAGCGGGCAAGAAACATCCCGACCTTCGCAAAGCTCTTGAGACATGGATGGAAGTTGTCGAGCTTACTGACTGGGATTCCCATGCATCAATGACAGAATCCTTCCCAAACAAGGTCAAATACGTTCGAGAACACGGCGGCTATGTCTGGAATATTAAAGGAAACGATTATCGCATTCTTGCCAAGGTTGATTTTGTCGAACACGTTGTACAGATACTAAAGGTAGGGACTCATGAAGAATACGACTACTGGTAAAAAGAAAGGAGAAGCCGAAGCCTTGGTTGCACTCGAGAAACTCAAGAAAGGGTCTGAGCGCGTGCGCAAAGCGCAAACCAATCCGGCACCGATCGGTCCAGCTTATGCGTCGTTGATCGAGCGGTTGCCCTTGCGGCCAATCTCAAATAAAGAGCATCACAATGCAGCGCTACGGCTTCAAGCAGAACTCATGGAGCGAAGTAACGAGAATAACCTCACCGTTGACGAACGAGATTATTATCGTGTCCTCAATCTCTTGATTCGCGACTACGAAAAAAATATCTACCCTCGAGAAAAATTGCCGGCTTGTGAGATGCTCGCATTCCTCATGGAACAACACGACCTGCGACAAGTGGACTTGGTGAATGAATTGGGATCTCAGACTTCGGTCAGCTTCATATTGAGCGGAAGGCGACAGCCTACACGTGAACAAATCGAAGCATTGTCAAAGCGATTCAACGTTTCTCCTGCTGTATTCTTTGGACCTTAGTTCATGCGGCGATACTGGAGTTAACTTCTGTGCTCAATTTTGAGAATGGCCAGCAGTATGAGTCCAAGCTAAGAGAGGCGCTCGCGATGGGAATGGCGACGACCGACAAAAACCGTACCGAAAACCGGAAGGTCGCCATTGTCAATGCTTATTGAGAATGACCCAATCGTGCAACCTGTTTGCGTTTTCGACCATGAGAATAGTAATAGAGGGCAGACGAGGGGAAACGAAAAAACCGGTATCTCGAAGCTTTCGCAGAATCGGGCTTTCAGGGATTACGAGCGAATTTCCGGCTTCTGAAGTTGTGGACAACGGTACCCCATAAAGGACACGTTTAGTCAGTAGAGTTGGACGCGAAAGTGGAATCGGTTGTTAGTATCGTATCTGGTGGCTGTCGTTTAGCCGAAATCAAGGAGGCTGCCAGGCGGTTTATCTATGTTATCGCTACTAGTGCAATCGGGTCTAACTGCTCATCAGGTCGGGCTTTCGGGAACAATCGAGCCATCCGCTCAGCCTTGTTATTGCTGTCCTGTAAACCTTATGGGCTCTGGCTCTTGAGCACAAGTCAGGTATCCTACCGCTCGCTCCCTTGTTGCCGTTGCCGTGATGGTTGTACCTGTCGTGGTTTAGCTGCGTCTGGATTCATGTGTTTGGTATTGGCGCGGCTTTGTGATGTTAGCGAGGAGTGCGATGTGTACCAAAGCGGCTATTCATGCGGGTTTTCATGTGACTTTGGTTTGTATGGAGCGTACAATATGAGTAAAGGCAAAATGAACACAAGACCCCGACCGCCAATCAACCGATTCAAGACACAAGAGCCAACAGGTTATTTTGAACACCAGGAGGAGAGACGATGACAAAGCCAGCAATCAAGACCATCGCCATTTACTGTCGAGTTTCCACCGTCGATCAGTCATGTAACCGCCAAGAGAGAGACTTGCTGGAATATGCATCAAAGCTGGGATACAGCGTGTTCGGCGTGTTTAAGGAAGTTGCATCGGGTGCAAAGAATGACAGGAAGGTAAGGGTAGAAGTAATGAGGTTAGCTCAGAGTCGAAAGATAGATGCTGTGTTGGTGACGGAGTTGTCTAGATGGGGTCGGTCTACAGCTGACCTACTAACAACACTCCAGCAGCTAGATTCAATCGGTGTCTCAGTTATCGCTCAGTCTGGCTTCTCGTTCGATATATCAAGTCCACACGGCAAGATGATGTCCACTGTTCTGGCGGCTGTTGCTGAGTTCGAAAGAGACTTAATCAAAGAACGCGTCAAGAGTGGCTTGGAAGCGGCAAGGGCTCGTGGTAAAAAGCTGGGACGAGCCAATGGCGATAACTACAAGACCGGCAGCAAGGAAGCTGAAATTATGAAGCTCAAAGCGCAGGGCAAAAGCTACAGAGAAATAGCGAAGAAGTGCAAAGTAAGTGCAGCATCGGTCGTGAATGTTGTGAAGCGGTGCGGAGTGGCTTAACGAAAACGATAGAAGAACGAGCTGTTTGGGGTTGAAGTCGATTCACTATCTCAATCCAACCAACTCGGACACCTCCGCCATCTCCTACCCATTACTACCGCCGCTCGTACCAACACCAATCGATCAAGAAGCTCATGAACAGTCAAGGGTAACCCGGTATACGGGGGGTGGGGGTCCGGCGGTCGCTCCTCCGTTCCTCTCTGGGTTCGTTAAAATTTGCACGCAGTTTTTGGTACTTTTCCGGGTTCGGTCGTTGAGAGCTTGTAGATGTAGTGGTGATGAGCTGTTCCAGAGTTTGATGGTACTAGATGTGGTGAACGTATCCTCGTAACCACTGATACACTCGACCAATTCGCTTAATGACAAGATACTCGTATGGGTCGTTTGTCTGAGCCTCTCGCTCTTGCAGCAACGTCCAGATATACTCAACATAGATGTCATACAGAGCGCTTATGTTTAGGTGTCGGTCGTTCTTCTCGCAAGATTCCGCTATCTCGTCCTCTGTTATCATTCCACTTTCTAACAAGTGCTGAGCCGCTCGTATTGCTGCTCTTATTTCAATGTCATCTCTCATCACTCAATCACCTCAACATCAATCGCGTCGAAGACCGTGTGACCTACTGTATCTAGAACCAACGCCTCGACCGCCTCGACAACCACTCTCAATTTTTCCGTCGATATAGTCCTGTAGCTTGTGTTCATGGCGCTGCCGTCGATGTGGTTCAAGAGAGCTTTCGTAACGTGGTCTGGTGGGGAGATTTGTGGGAGTTCGACTAGGTTGACGAAGGTTCTTCGAAGGTCGTGAGGGTTGACTTTGATACCGCATTTTTCTCTGACTGTCTTAACGGAATGCCTGATATCCACTACCTTCCCGAACGTCCTCAGGTTCCAGAATACGTAAGAGCAGCTATTAGCTCGGGCTTCAAACCTGCGTGTCAGCAGCATCTCGAACAAGAAAGGACCAAACGGAAGATGATGAGAGAAGCCGTTCTTAGTGTCGCCTGGCTCGGTTGCGGTTGATGCTTTCAGTCTTATCACGCGGTTTTCTAAGTCAACTTTATCCCAAGTCAGGTTCGTCGCCTCTGAGAATCTGAATCCCGTCAACAACAGGAACACCAACAAATCACAAGCCGGTTCAGGAGCTTCTTGAACAGCTAACCACCAATCTCGTAATTGGTGCGTTTCGATGAACTTATCTCTTGTAGAGCGGTTCTTCTTGTACCATAGCCGTTTGTCGGTGAGTATTTTGGTTGGATTTCTGCCATTAGCATATTCAACACCGAAGCCGTCGCCCATAGAGTAGTTGAACAGTGCTTTAAGCGCCCTGGCTGCGCTATTCGCCTGAGTTGGCGTGGCAAACATCTCCACATGCCTACTCTTTATC
>CAZISK010000239.1:0-9612 GCA_964541355.1 uncultured Candidatus Obscuribacterales bacterium | reverse complement strand
ATCCTTTTCTCACGGTCTTTTTGTTCCAGTGCTTCAGCCGCACGCGATCGACGAACCTCCTCGTCGCGCCGGGCTGCCCTCTCCTTCGCCTCAGCGATTTCTCTCTCTTGCTTCGCACGCGCGAGCGCTAATTCGCGCTCGTTCTTGGCTTCAACTTCACGAGCTTTAGCTTCCGCCTCAACGCGAACTTTCTCTGTTTCGGCAAAATTCTTGGGCTTGTTCAGAGCATCTGATAAGTGATCCAAAGTTACTTCATCATCTTTCCTCATTAAATCAGCAACAATTTTCTCTTTACTTAGCTGCTCTTTGAGCGCATTTATTAACGCCTTCTCCTCCTTTGTGCCACCAGTTTCGCCACCAGCAAGACGCCTTAGCGTTGGTAGTGCATCCTCAAGTTTCTCGTGGGTAGCTTGCGACAAAGATGGTATGCGGTCAATAATCTCATCCGGTAAAGTTGCCGGGTGAGTGTACGTTGGTCCGGACCTTTGATTTATTGCATGAGTAATCGCAGACTCTCCGCTCACAGCACGCAGATGCAAGCGCAAGAGGTCAGTCCGATCTTTTCCGGTTGCATCGGCGAGATGCTTTCCTGAATTTCTTGCTACAGTCGCAAAGAACTCTTTTGCATCTGTATAGAGTCGCCCGCGCAAAGAACGGTCCGAAGACCAATGATCGTAAGGTCTTCCTCCAAGAGCAACTTCTTGTGCGGCTTTGGTCAGTAAGCCGTAACGATCGCCGCGCTTCCTGTAAGTGTCACTGATATCCTTGAATGCTTGAGCACGATCCTCGAGTCTAAACCACATCATGGCAAGGTTCGCACTGGCCATTCGAGCTGTGATCTCATCTCCTGCACCGCTTGCCAATCTGGCTAGCATCGGCACGAGTTCCGGGTTTTGGTGACTGGAAGCCGGGTGAAGTCGATTAATGTCCCTGTCTCGCCTCATGGTTTCAAGCATTGCCTGTACCCTCTCGGTCGACTTTTGATCCGGGACTGGAGAGCGTTCAAGTCTACCCATGTAGATATTGGTGATGGCATTGAGTAGAAAACATTTGTCCGGTGAAGCAGAACCCGAAGGTGCAAAGTCACCGTAGACACGCAAAGATGTTTGCAGCACAGCTTGCCGATGTTTTCCCCGATCAGCTTCGGCAACATCCTGTAGAGCCTTCGCCGCACTCTTGGCAAGAGTCGCGATCTTGGTATCAGCTTCGGTTGCACCTTCTCCTGCGGTTTTTCCCAAGGCAGCTAGTGCAAGGAGCTCGATCGCGTCCTTGTCCCCGCTCATTGCAAGAAGCTTTAGCTCACTAACTGCATCCAGAGGGGATTTGTCTAGAGCCAAAGCCGCCAGTTTCAACAACAGTCGTTCTTCAACAAGAGGCACACCCTTGCCCGAGTCGAACTGTTTTTTCAAACGTTGGAAAATGTCACGCTTATTGGAATCAAGCTCTGACTCAGAATCCTTGCATTCTACTTCCTCATCCGATTCATCGTTGTCCGGCAGTAGAGAAGCTTCCAACTCCCCCTCTTCGAGTCCGAAGAAGGCAACTTCGCTGTCGACTGTAGTTTCAGTTCCACACTCCGGCTTTTCACCAGCAGCCGCTAAACGCTCTTCTGGCGACGGTTCAGTTGGATCATCCGTCTGAGCACTATCGCTTGTTCCTGTCCGAAGGGCTTTGCCAGAATCGCCGTCCGCGACGATCTCCTCATTGTCGCCGTCTTCGTTATTACCTTCCTCTGTTTTCTGCGTCGATCCTTTCTCCTTTCCGTTGTTGTGAGTTCCTATTGGTCTTGTCCAGTTGAACTCATCTGCCATCAGAGACCAGAGCGGCAAAAAACCTGGCTGAGAAAGCTCCGCCTCACTTCTCCTATACGGCAACCCACCATCACCCATAGTGCACCTCCAATTCCGCCGATTTCCAACGTACGGTCGAATAGTTGAGAATCGACCAAGTCGTCGAATCTAGAAATAACTGTTTTGGATTAGGGCTAAGACACCGTAGAGCGTCCAAACTATGATAGAGTTCGGCACATCAGGCGAATCTGGACTTGTGCCTTCCGATTAGATCGGCTCGGAGACTCGCATATTTAGGAACAGATCTGGTCGATCCATCCGGCATTGTATAGGTAATCGGCTTATCGGATTGCCAGGTATTCGCACCAGCCTTTGCTCCCGATGCCAATACTGTGCCTGGTGGCACTCTAGTCCAGGTTTCTTTTGAGACGTCTCCGGTTTTCGGGTCTATTCTGGATACCGTGTGTATCTTACCGATGCCGTCCTCTCGCTTCGTTTCTGTTTTTATGCCGCGCTCGGTATCCAGTGTCGTCCTGACCCGTGTCGTTGCATCGTATTTTGTGAGGAGATGCGGGTGTCCTGGGACTTGCCTGGTGCCCACCACATCTCTCGGGGTCCAGGGGAGCGCGGGATAGGAGGACCTTGTTCCGCCATCAGGACTACGATCTCCGGGTCGTAGTCCATCAGCAGCGACTCTCCCACCGCCTGGTCTACTATCTCCAGGTCGCACACCCTTTCCGCCCTCTGTTTTTATTTTCCAATAATCCGGCGTCAACTCCTTCCAGCCTCCTTTGTCACCCTTCACATGGACCTTGCCAGAAGAATCAACGCAGGCTTCTTTGAATTCTGCTGGTTTTCCCGTCTTGGGATCCGTGTAGGGAAACCCATTCGGCTTCTTGAGTACAAATTTAGTCTCGCCCGGTTTTTGCCTCCGAACATCATCTGAATCGATGCGATCGAGAGTATAACCATCGTTGAACTTAACTCGAGCAGGAACGGCCGCCGCTTTTCCATCAGGCGAGCGCCCGGCGGGCACTTTCTCAACCGCGCCTTTGGCGTCGCGATTGTAGCGAAAAGAGGTAAACTTACCATCTCTGAGCGACCATGCCAAGTTACCATCAGGGGTATATCTTTCGGTCTCTCCTGCTTTGGTTACTTGTTTGGACTTAGATGGAAAATGGGTGATTTCCGAAATCGGCTTTCCAGATTGATCTGTCCTTTTAACTCGAATTAGTCCCGAATCGTCCAAAGAAATAGCCTCGCCTGGTCCGGATTCTCCTATAGGCTTACCATTTCCATCTGTGAGTTTACGCACACTCCTGCCATCAGAGTCCAGTGTCGCCTTAAAGCTAGGCTTGGACCCACCAGGCGGATAGATATCAGCCGAGGTTGGTTTGCCGCCCTCCATCTTGTACTCTACTTTGCCCCTTGGCGTTTCGATAGTGCGTTTTCCACTCGTCTCCGTAGTCTTTCGCGCAAGCTTCAGATCTACCTCTACTTTGCCCCCATCTTTGGTGGTAGCGAGTATTCGACCGTCCTTGTATTGAAAGTCCTTAGCTGTGCCCGGAAGAACGAGCGGCTTTCCATTTTCGGTCACATTAGTGATTTTGCCGTTCGTGTCATATGTAATACCATATTTAGTACCTTTACCACCATGAGCGGTGCTACCGTCACCAATCTCGGTCGGTCTTGCCTTATGGTCAAGCTTCATCTCGATCGTCCGAGAAGGTTGTCCTCCACGCTCTGGAACCTTGATTTCCGCAGCGCCGTTCGGCTTGAATGTGTGCACGCTGTTATCTTGCTTCTTGACTGAAATAACGCCATCCTTCATCGTAATGCCTTTGACACCATCCTTCCCTCTTTCGAATTTATGAGGTCCGGCTTCGACTTTATCGATAGCACCATTCTTACCTTCGGTGACATTCCATTTTATGTATCCATGCTCCACCGTGAGCTTGCCATTCTTGTCCCGTACGTCGCTGTAGTTTTTTGTGTGGTGCGTTTTCCTTTCTGAGCCATCTCGCTCTTTCAAGGTTGTCGTCTTGCCAGCCAGGTCCATAGTTCCTTTGGCACCGTTGTTCAGCGTGAAGGTGACCTCGCCTTTGTGGTGGTTTACCTTGATTTCTCTGGCATCGGTCGATGCTGTACCAACTTTGACCTTACCGTACCTGCCACCGTCGACGTCCAGTACCTTCGACGGATTGTTCGGATCGTGTGTAATCTTGATCTCTCCGCCCTTTCCATCGGTCAAATGCGATGTGACCTTGCCATCGCGCACCTCAACCCTCGAGGTTCTGCCATCGAGGTGGTATTTGAAACCCGGCTTTTTGTCCGTGGCAGCGACATCTAGGACAGGTGGTTGCTTGGTCGAATCGACCGTAACTCTCCTGTCGTGCAATGGATGTTCCGCTACTGGCTTACCTCCTTTAGTGACCGTAGCCCGTCTATCCTTACCGATCTCGATGTGGTGTCGGTCAGAGTCTCGCATTGACGCTGCATTATAGACACGGCTACCGTTAGGATATCCTTTCACCTTTTGTCCAGCGATCGTCGCTTCGGTTGATCCATCCGGATTCAACTTCAGGCCAACTTGACCGACCTTACCGGTTATAGTGCCGTCGGCAGAGACGGTAGCTCCCCTCAAACTCGATGGTCCTACGACTTTTCCATCTTTCACAGGGAAGTTGTGTCCATTGTGCAAGACCCTCGTAATGTGCCCTTTCGGGTTGCGCACTACTTCATGCTCAGACCCACCGATCCCGCGAGTTCTGGTCGTACTCGCTCCGTCAGCACCGATTGTAGTAGTGGTATCGCCTTTAGTGACCACCACTCGAGTATCTGGTCCCTTGCCAATAACATCAACGTTATCAACAGGTTTTCCGTCTGATGCTTTCCAGGTGCCAGTCGCTGCATCTCGCTGATACTTCGTACGCCCTACGGTAACTTCCGACAACTTACCGCCCGTCTTCTTATAGTCGATTTCATGGCTTCTATCGGCACCAGGCGCAGTGTGCTTTACCGTTGTCGCATCACCTACCTCCTTTTCAGATGTATGCCCAATAGTGACTTTCGGCAGATGCTCTGACGCTGTATCAGTGCACGATGACCTTGTAGGTGTGTCGACAGGTCGAAGCTCGTCCAAAATTTTTTCGCACGCCTTGTATCTTTCGCGCTCCACAGGACTCGTAGTTCGAGGACCATCAGTTTCGGCGGTAGGTGGTGGTAGTGGTGGTGACATGTGTATTTAGCCTCCTATATAAACGTTCAACAAATGCGTGTGTGACAGATAGGTGTTCTGTCAGTTTTTTTCACGTTGCAAACTAAGTCGCGAAGCTCGCGCATGGCTATCACGGCCTTGGCTTTGACTAGATCGCTGCGCGAATTGATCGCATGATTCACGACTCACGTTGAGCGCTTGATTGATTGCTTTGATTTTCGAATTCCATAAAAATCTCCCTTTCATGCCATCGCGAAGAACGTTCACCACGTCGCCGGCAATACGCTTCGACCAGTGTTGGATGTGTAGTTTGAATGAGGTTCGAAACTCGATTGAAGACAGGGTATCAGGAGTTTATTGCCAATTTCTTGCCGACGACTTGCGCGAAAGTATGAAACCCATGTTTGCAAAAAAAGGCCCTGTTACTCAGCGTCTTCGAGTGCATTCCTTCATTTCAAAAGGGCAGTTTCGCCGCATTTGCCGGCGCATGGCGTAAGTAGGGAAATGTATCCGCTCACGAATTACATGTTCTGTCAGGAAGCCGTTTCAACATCAGAACCCGCACTTCAGCCGAGCTAGTCTAACAGCGGCTCCTTTCCTAAAGGAATGGTGAAGGAGAACTCACAGCCGTGCCCCTTCTCACTTGCAACGGCGATTTTTCCACCATGCTGTTCCACGATTGCCCGGCAGAAAGCCAGTCCCAACCCGGTTCCCTTTTTTCGAGTCGCTCGATCGTCTGACTTGGCCTGATAGAACCTATCGAAAACTCTTTTCTGGTCTTCAAGCGACAATCCGGGTCCTTGATCCTTGACCCTGATCTCGGCCATGTCTTCGAGTACTCCTGCATAGATCGTAATAATAGATTCTTTCGGCGCGAATTTTAGGGCGTTGGAAAGAAGGTTCTGTATCACTCGAACAATCAGCTCCGAATCGACATGTACTGCCTTGTCGGAATCGATAAGTGTCACGATCTTTATGGCATTGATTTCAGCTAATCCTGATACCAATCTTACGGCATTCGAAATCAAAGTGGACACATAGGATGATTGTGGATCGATTTCAAAAGTACCCGACTCCAGCTTTTCGATGTCCAGGAGCTCATTGATTAAACCGAGAAGGTCCTTTAAATTGGTTCGACAGGTTACTAACCTGGACCTGCCTCTTTCACTCAAGTCTCCGTAAAGCCCGTTGTTCAACAATTCGAGCGTTAAATCTATGGCGGCAAGTGGAGTTCTAAGATCGTGACTGATCATTCTGGTGAAATCGTTCTTTAGCTGCTCGATCTCCTTCTGCGCGGAGATATCGTGCATGACGCAAAAGTAGGACCGCTCTTGTCTAGACCAAACAATTGTCCAGCGAGTCCAGGTAAACTCCGCATCACTGCGCCGCATTTGCATTTCTTGCGATAACGGGCTTGCTGCCTGAGAGTCAATACAGCTAGAAAATACTTTCTGTAGATGTTCGACGTTTTCTTGCAAAAAAAAATCAGACAGCTTTCTGCCCTCGAGTTGCTCCTGTGACCATCCCAACACATCAATCACGCTAGGACTGATCCTGGATATGGTCAAATCAGCCCCCAGAGTCAAAATCACCTCGGCGACGTTTTCGAAAATTGCTTTGTCTTTTTTGAGAGCATCGGTCAAGCTTTCAGCCATTATGTGGAATTGTCTGTCCAATTGCGCAATCTCGTCGCTGCCTGTTACGGGTAGATTTAACGGTACGCCGTGTTCCAGCCTGGCAGTATTGTCAACCATGCGGGCCAGACGTCTTGTAATGTCCCTGCTATAAAAGACAGCCAGCGCAACACAAGCAAGCAAGTTTAGGCCAACACCCGAGAATAGACAGAGATCCACGAGCTTGCGCGCCGAATGTTCCTTTGTGGGGTACTCTGCCTTTTGTTGTTCCTCCAGCTTCAAAATCTCAAGACTGCTATTCCTAATTTTCTGCATCTGCTGGTTCAGGTTGTTCCGCAGAAGTCTACCTTCCAATGGTTCTTCTGTTTCGATCT
This sequence comes from uncultured Candidatus Obscuribacterales bacterium, assembly GCA_964541355.1. Classification (GTDB taxonomy): domain Bacteria; phylum Cyanobacteriota; class Vampirovibrionia; order Obscuribacterales; family Obscuribacteraceae; genus JADYXR01. Next base: position 2,597 of record CAZISK010000239.1, on the reverse strand, counting down.
GTCTTCCCATCTCTTTCATTTGCTCGAGATATTGCACAGCGTCTTTCTCGTAACGCTGTATATTCTCCTTTTGTGATTTCGCACTCAACGGCAATGAATCAAGTTCCTTCAATTGTTTGGATGCCTCGAAGATTGCCATGTTCATGTGCTCGCGAAATTGATCTTGGCGTAATACACCCCACAGCACAAGATTTCGTCCGACATCCAACAATCTCAAATTGAGTCGTTCGACAAAGAGCACTACCACCCTAGAACGCTGCGTCAACGCAGCCGCCTCCTCCGCCTGTCGTTGTAGGTAGGTGAGCGTACCTATGAACACTAGTTCGAAAACCAGCGGCACGAGCACCAACACAAGACCTTTTTGAGAGATGTTCAAACGCACAATTTTCTTAGGTCCTGTCGCATTCCAATCTGTATCCAAAACCATGGAGACTCACAATTCTGGGGTTGGTATCATCACTCGTGCCCAACTTCTTCCGCAATCTGGCGACGCATGTCCTCACAGCATTATCCGTAGCATCTGATTCAGCTTTCCATACTCGCTCGAGAATTGCTTCATTGCTGAACGCTTGGTTGGGATGTCGTAGAAAGAACTCGAGGAGCGCATATTCCGTAGGCTGCAGCTTAATTTCTTGATCTTCAACTCGCACCTGATGTGATACCATATCAAGCGTAATAACACCACAGGTGATTATATTCGAATGCGTTTGATCCTGACGCCTCAACAGTGCGCGTATGCGGGCCGATAGTTCGGCTGTGTCGAAGGGCTTCGTCAAGTAATCATCAGAGCCGCAATCGAGGCCGCGTACCTTGTCGGCAGTACTCCTTCGTCCCGTCAAAATCAAGAACTTGACTTGCGATCCGCGATCGCGACAATATTGGATTACATCAACTCCAGCTAACTCCGGAAGTTCCCAATCGACAATCGCCAGGTCGAAATGATAATTTTCCAACAAATAGAGCGCTTCTTTTCCATTGTCAGTCGCCTCAACTGTATAGTGCTCTGACAGGAGCAAGTCTTTGAGCAGATCGATGGTAGACAGGTCGTCCTCAACGATTAAAACTTTCGCCATAAAGTCAGCCTGAGTAAGTATCTCAATAATACTCTCATTTGTAACACGCCAACGTCGGAATGGGAAGCGACCATTCAAGAATGACCCTGGAGACTGACAACGCAATCGTCTAGGAAAGATGAAAAGCGCTGTAATCGTTTACAGGTCTGAGCGCAATGGTATAGAAGTTTTAGCGGCTCGCTTGAGGATATCTTGATGTCATCAGCGCTGAGAAAAACTGCAAATGTTTTTGCGGCATTGCTGTATCTGGGTTCATGCATGCAGGAACCTTCGCCGGCTGGCAACACCGTGATTGAGAGTGCTAAAAAAAACGCTAAAACATCAACAAGCACTCAAAAACTGGTAGCACAGGCGATGGCATCATTGAAGGCAAAGCGGTATCAAGAAGCACTCAATTACGCTACCATCTGTCTCAAATACTTACCGCCCGATCAAAGTGAAACTAATATAGCCCTACGAAGATGCAGAGCTTCCGCTCTTGATGCGCTGGGTCGCTATAGGGAGGCGCTTGCTGAGGTGGACGTCGTTATCGCTAAATCGACCCACCTACCTTCATTCGACATCTGCCATTTGAAGACCTCAATCCTTATCAAATTGAATGACCTGAAGACAGCACTCAAGTTTATTGATGAGCAAATCAAGGGAGGTTCTTGCGAACCTTGGATTTACTACGAGCGTCACATTGTCTACTGGCAGATGGGCAGATCGAAAGAGTCTTTAGACGATTTGGAAAAAGCCATCTCTCTATCAAAGCCAACCGACCCGTCTCTGCTTTATCAACGAGCCAACCTGCTCCTGGTCCTGGGGCGCAGCGATGAAGCCTTGCCAGAAATCCAACGGGCTATCGCGCTTCAACCACAATCGAAACTTTCTTTGTTTTACTCTTTACGAGCCCAGATTTGGCTGCATAAGAACAATGTCGATCGCGCTCTTCATGATGTTGATCATGCAATTTCACTCAGTTCTAACGACTCCAATCTGTATCGAGTAAAAGGCGATATCCTGACAGCAGCATCAAGACCCCGAGAGGCAATGATTGCTTACAATCGCTGCCTGGAACTTAATCCTGATGACGCGTCATGTCTCTATCAAAGAGCCAGGTTAAATATGAATATGCCTGATGCAATCGACCTTGCTGTCAAAGACTACGAAAACTTTTCATCAATCAGTAAATCTGATCTCTCTCATTTGAGAAATCGCAGTGAGGCATATCAATCCAAAGGACGGCTCGAGGATGCCCGTGCCGACATTTCGAAGATTCTTTGCCATGATCGTACGGCCCAGTCTGGCGCTGTCCGAAACAAATATTTGTTTAAAAGGGGCAAGCTAAACGAGCGTCTGAACGATCCTACGGCGGCCATCGCAGACTACAACGCCATATTGATGAGTGAAAAACTTGACTATGTTTTCGCCAGGAGAGCGCTTGTATGCATTGACATTGGACGATTGGACGGAGCCCGCAAAGATCTTACTGAGGCTTTGGAAATTCGCCCTGATTGCTTTAATTATTTGAGATTGCGTGCC
>CAZISK010000238.1:0-9614 GCA_964541355.1 uncultured Candidatus Obscuribacterales bacterium | reverse complement strand
TATTGAAAGTGCAGGAACGACTGTCGAGATTACGGATCGTTGCCGGATTCTTAACGACTATTCGATTCGGATAACCATTGAGAGTAAACATATATGGTTTGGTATAGAAGGCTGGATTAAACATCTCGATCACTGTTTTCTGATCATAAGATATTCCGACAGTATCGTCGGTGATGCAGATATTCAGCCATACCCACTAGTAAAAGTCCAAGATCGAAATACTCTGGTGATCATTAGCGAGGAAGAGCTCGTGCAACTGTCCGACTTGGCAAATGCAATCGACTGCTATCAGCTAGACCCAATCGAACTCGAAGGCACCCTGGGCGACTTCCGCAAAGTGGCATTATGAAAGGCGTGCTTGAACTGGGACTAGGCCAATTGACTCGAGGCCGACTTGAGCTTTGTCAGGCTTTGCACAAGTGCGTCCATGTCGCTCTCTTCGGTTAAGTAGTGGATGGATGCCCGCATGCAATCCGGTTGGGGAATAGTTCTCAAAATAATTTCATCCGCTTCCAGCTTGGCACCGACTTCGCTATGAGAAAGTCCATGCAACATGAATGATACCAGCCCTGATGGCGCAAGCTGCGGGCTCAACACGGTGACGAAACTGAGTTCAGAAAGTCGCGTTCTGAAATTCCTCACATTAGTCAAAATTTGCTGGTATCTCTCTTGAGGGTCGCCCCACCGGCGGTGCCCTTCGATCGCAGCACGAAGCCCGGCTAGAAGCGGAAAGGGAGCGGTCGCTACTTCGAACTTCACCGCACTAGTGTCGGGATTCTCGACAAACATCGAGCTTCGCCAACCGACGAAAGTTTGTTTCAATTCTGGGATCAACTCTGGTCGAATATATAGAGCGCCTAAACCTTCAGGACCACAAAACCACTTGTGACCGGGAAACGCATAGTAGTCGATCGGTTGATTCGAAAAATCGAGTGCTATCACTCCAGCCGACTGTGCACCATCGACAAGAAGCGGGACGTTAGCGCTTCGACAGCATGCCTGAATCTCCGCCAGCGGTAAGGTCTCACCTGTATTCCAGAGAACGTGACTCAGAACGACAAGCTTTGTGCGTGATTCGATCGCCGCACCAATCGCTTGCACTATACCTATCGACTCCGAGTCCTCAGTTAAAAGGGACACAGTTGTCACTCTCAATTCATGCCGTTTGGCAACATTTTCAATTGCGGCCATTACACCTGGATGCTCGCAATCAGTCGTGACGAGATGATCACCAGCTTGCCAATCAATGCCCCAGAGCACGATATTGCATCCTTCGGTCGCGTTCTGCGTGAGCACGAATGACTGTGGATCACCGCCAAGTTCGAGGGCGAGAAAGGCGCGCGTTTTGGCGAACTCTTCCAGCATCCATCCGATGGTCTTTCCGGAGAACGGACCGTGCGCCTGGACCTCACGGTATGATCGATTGATCGCGTCCAGCGATTCGCTCGACAACGGACCCTGCCCACCGTAATTCATGTAAGGTTTGTTCAGGGCAGGAAATTCGTTGCGCCGCCGCGTTTTGATTTGATCTATAAACATAAGGAATCTCGGTCCTCGATGCGATAGGGCGGTGTAAACGAGTCGGTCTGAATAAATTGATCGAAACCGCACCGGACGATGGACGATCCGCACCGCTTGAGAAGTATCTCTCCAGGCTGTGCTCGTAGTTGTAACCATCACATTTTACGATATTGCAGTCTGACGATACGCACATTTAGTAAGGGTAGAAATCCGTAGCTTTCTCCAATCAGTCGACGGTTTCGAAAAACCACTCTTCTACCCCTTTGGCATATGCGCCCTAGCCGCGATCGAGCAATAATAATGGCAATCTTAAACCTTTGCGAACTATTCAAGAAATATTAAAATGTCATGCTAACTTTAGCCCGGAAAGCAGGCGGACTTTCACCGCTCTGTGCTGTATATCATTTGACCGAATTCTGGAGGGTCTTACATGACCGTTATGCAAGAAAAAGAATTGCTTTGCAAAGAATGGTTGAAGAAGCCAAAGAAGCTCCTTATCAATGGAAAATGGGTTGAACCCAAAACCGGCAAATACTTCAAGACTTACAATCCAGCAACCGAAGAAGTGTTATCCGAGGTTGCTGAAGGCGGAAAAGAAGACGTCGACATGGCTGTCAAAGCCGCTCGTCAGGCGTTCGAAGATGGTCGTTTCCACAGAAAGATGTCAGCTGCACAGCGCGCTCGCTGCATGTACAAGCTTGCCGATCTGATCGAAAAGCACGCTGATGAATTGGCAGAACTCGAGACCCTCGACAATGGTAAGCCAATCAACGAATCGAAGCACGTTGACGTTCCAGCGACAATCGAAACCTACCGCTACTATGCCGGTTGGGCGACCAAACTGGAAGGCGAAACCATCAACGCCAACAACAACTTTTTCACTTACACGCTGCGCGAGCCAATCGGCGTAGTCGGTCAAATCATTCCGTGGAACTTCCCGATGCTTATGCAAGCATGGAAGTGGGGTCCAGCTCTCGCTTGCGGCAACAGCGTTATCCTCAAGCCGGCAGAACAGACTCCACTCACAGCTCTGAGAATAGGCGAACTCGCTCTTGAAGCTGGATTCCCCGAAGGCGTAATCAACATCGTCACAGGTCTCGGTCCTGACTCCGCCGGCGAGTTCCTTGCCAACCATGACGATGTAGACAAGATCGCTTTCACCGGCGAAGACAAGACCGGTCAATTGATCGTTCAAGCTTCCATAAAGACACTCAAGAGAGTCTCGCTGGAACTCGGCGGCAAAGCTCCCAACATCGTATTTGCAGATGCCGACATCGATGCCGCCGTCAAGGGCGCCATCACCGGTATCTTCTTCAACCAGGGTCAGGTCTGCTGCGCAGGTTCCCGTCTCTTCCTCGAGAAGTCGGTACATGATGAGTTCATGACCAAGTTGCTCGACCGCGTCGGCAAGATGCGCCAGGGCTCTGGTCTCGACGAGAAGACCCATATCGGACCTCAAGTTTCGAAAGAACAGCAAGAGCGTGTTCTTAGCTATGTCGACATCGCTAAGAAAGAGGGCGCCAAGCTGGCTTGCGGCGGAGAGCAACCCGAAGATCTGAAGAAAGGCTACTTCGTCAAGCCCACCATCTTCACCAACGTCAAGAACGACATGCGCATTGCACAAGAAGAAGTATTCGGACCAGTGCTCGCCGTCATTCCTTTCGAAGGTATGGATGATGTTGCAGATCAGGCTAACAAAGTTCGCTTCGGTCTCTCCGGCGCAGTATGGACAAGAGATGTGAAGAAAGCGCACAAGTTTGCTTCGCACATCAAAGCCGGCACCATCTGGGTCAACTGCTACAACGTCTTCGATCCTGCCGTTCCGTTCGGCGGATACAAGATGAGTGGCTACGGCCGCGAACTCGGCAAACACTCGATCGAACTCTATTCGAACATCAAGAGCGTTTGGGTCAACATGGCCGACTAACAATCACGAAAGCGATTGAATTTGAAAAGCGTCATGCATCGTGCATGGCGCTTTCGCTTTGGGGAGAAACAACAGCAGTCGCGTGTTGTTCTTAAACTCGCCAGCGGAGCCAATCAGTACACCACATACGACACCAAATGTTTAGACCTATAAAATCACTTCGCTAGTTGCTTCTCAAAGCACCGCCTGTTGTACTGAAAACCGCAGGGTACGTCGGGTTTAATTTATCTGAGTGGTGCGATGTAACATTTCAGTCTTTCTCTGAATCGGGAGGCAAGAGGCTATTGGCGACTTTCGGAAGAAAAGATGTCAGAAGTTTTTTTTGCGCTAAACTAATAGTTGTACTTCAGGAATCCGAAAATTGAGCGAAAGCAGAAAACATAACGCAGTCAAGCGCTCAACTCCATTCGATCAGAACACGAAAGCGATGCGATTACCACCGCCTGTAGTGCCTGGCTCGATGAAGACAGCGTCAATCATCTGCGCGTTAGCAGCCATTGTGTTAACGACGGCGAAGCCAGGCATTTGCGCGACCAGCAAGAACACCGAGGCGCAGAAAACTTTGCTAAGTGAAACAGCCGACCACCTTTCAAAGGCAACCAAAGCATCTGCTCAGTTGGCTAAAGGTGTGCTGTATAGATGCATCGAAATCGATCCGCTGGCGATCGCGCACGTCGTTTCGATTGATACCACAGGTGATGAATGGTCGCTAAAACCGTTCATGAGCGATTTGACAGAAACGACTTCTGAAATGGCATCACGTGTTGATGCAGTCGTCGCTGTCAACGCCGGATTTTTTAATCTTTCCGATGGTGAGAGCGCCAGCTACATAGTCATCGACGGCAAGCAAGTTTGCGAACCGCGGCACAATATGGCGCTGGTCAACAATCGCAGTCTCAGGCCCTTCCTCACGCAAATTTTCAACCGCTCCGAGGTCAGGGTCCTCAAAAACAAAGATGGGAAAAGTGAATACAGAATACAAGCGCACACTGACGCAATCCCGGCAAAGCTCAAGCTCGTGCATTCGCTTCAGGCCGGACCTCAACTCTTGCCAAAGTTGACATCACGCCCGGAGGCATTCGTGAGAACTCCGCCTGGAGGGAAGACAGCTGATTCAATCGGTACGAACATGCGTGCCGCTCGCACCTGCCTTGGTATCGGTGACAGTGGCATACTGTATCTGGTCTGCGTACAGGGTCGGCGGACCAAAGAATTTTCCGAGGGAATCTCACTGCTGGGACTTTCAGATTTTATGAGACAGTTAGGTTGCGGCTCAGCAATTAATTTTGATGGCGGAACTTCGACCACTATGGTTCTTAAGCTTGCACCGGAATTACGCGAAACACTAATGCAATGCCCGGCTGTCGAGGCAAACCTTCTCCAGAACCGCTCCTCGGAAGGTAGTCAGCTTGCGAGCACTGGAGAGAGTAAATTTCACGCGATCGTCTCTTCCGCACCGGAACGCAAGGTCAAATCGATCTTGTGCCTCACAAAAGCCCACTGACGCCTGTTTATCAGATTCCCAATCTCCTTCTTATGTTTACCATTAGTTTTACCTGGGAATTAAGGGTAAAGCGGATGATCTAGCTCGGTTTTTGGACTTTTTGCTGAATGAATGTTGATAGTCAAGGTTCGCCAGGAAAGCGCCACCCACTTGTGGGCACCGTCGTCGAGCCTTATGCCATTTTAGACGTGATCGCTGCCGGCGGTATGGGTGTTGTGTTCAAGGCCAAACACAAGCTCACCGACCGAATCGTCGCAATGAAACTATTACCTGCCGAGCTCGCACGCGATGACTCCAACGTTCAGCGAGTCAAGCTGGAAGCGAAAGCGCTCGCCCAGCTCAAGCATCCGAATATCGTCACAACCTTCGATTTCGGCTCGACCTACATGCAAGAGCCGTTCATCGTCATGGAATATGTGCCGGGCGAGAGTCTCAAAGAGGTTCTTGATCGGGAGGTGCTCCTTCCCATCAACCGCGCCGTCCGTATTTTCTTACAAGTCGTGGATGCGATGCGCTACGCGCACGCAGCCGGCATACTCCATAGAGACCTCAAACCGCACAATGTGATGGTATCCAACGAGCCCGACCAGGATCATGTGAAAGTACTGGACTTCGGCGTCGCGAAACTGGCTGAATACACCCAAAGAATTACCAGGACAGGCGAGGTTGTCGGCAGCCCGCTCTACATGAGCCCCGAGCAATGCACCGGTAGACCGACAGATCAGCGATGCGACATCTATTCTATCGGCGTAATGATGTTTGAAACGTTGACAGGAAGCCCACCTTTCCGGGGAGAAAATTACATTTCGACGGTCCATTTGAAGTGTACGAAGCTCGCTCCCAGCTTCAGAGATGTAGTGCCAGGCAAAGTATTCCCCGAAAAGCTGGAAATGATCGTGCTCAAATGCCTGGAGATCGAGCCTGAGAACCGCTATACGTCGATGGCTGAGTTGAAAAGCGAGTTGGAGTTGGTAGCAGGAACTATGCCGAAAGGAGAGCGTTCGAAAACAGGAATTCATAATCCGCCTCTTAGCACTACTGGTAGTACTACTTCCGGTTTCAAGAGCAACAACGAACCGATAAGTCCGATCATCAGTTCATCACCGGGTACCGGCGAAGTAGGCTGGAAGCCGTCATGGTCGGGAGAGACGACACCGACACCAAAGGCGGTACCATCACCGTCTTCATACGACAAGTGGAGTGATTCCATCGCCAGCATCGAGACTTCCGACAAAGAGCTCTTCAAGGGTCCGCAGCAGTCCGCGGACACTGGCGGTTTGAGCCGTGGCGCCTGGTCCGGACCCGGTACGGAGGTGACGGATGAAGATTCTAGAAGACCTTCAAAACCCAACTCCGTGGCATCGGATAGAACTGATGGCAAACCGCAAATCGGAAAACTACTAACCCAAGATCTGGCCTCATTGTCTGCGGCACTAGAAGCATCCACAGTCGAGCGGACCAAGACCGGCGATCGATTGCCGGCGCAAAATCCAACGACGTTCCCTGGAGACATCACTGGGGACAAGCCTGTCGTCACCGATGAATCGTCACAACCACCGCCGAGACCGACGCCAGTGCCGGTTCCTGACGCAAAGAACAAGCAGGGCGATTCACACTTCGTCCTGACCTGGGACAGCAAATCCGGTCCGAGCTGGAGCGCGACATCAGCCGCTCCACAGAAGCTACGTCCTCCAGCCCCGGCGCCTGCACCACTGTCTCCACCTCGAGCCAACCCTACCGGCAGCAATCCGGTCCTCTCCGGTCTGGTACAGAAGGAGCCTGGTCCCTCTGCCTCGCGCTCTGGTGTACCGGCGCTAAACGATCCCGCTCAAGCAGTCCAACCATTCGGACCTGGTCCAACGGCATCACACTCCTCGATGCCGGCAGCTCCGTCGGGCTCGACAGCACCACAGCAGTTCACGCCGCCCTCGCAGCCTGGTCCGACGGCGTCCCAGAACTCCATACCGACTTTCCAGTCTGCTCCAAGACAGTTTAATCCAATGGCATCACACTCCTCGATGCCGGCCGCTCCGTCTGGCTCGACAGCACCGCAGCATTTCACGCCGACCTCGCAGCCTGGTCCGACGGCGTCCCAGGACTCCATGCCGGTTGTCCAGCCTGCTCCAGGACAATTTAATCCGATCGCATCACACTCCTCTATGCCGGCAGCTCCGTCAGGCTCGGCAACACCGCAGCATTTCACGGCGCCTCCGCAGCCTGGTCCGATGGCATCGTACTCCTCGATGCCGACAGATCCGTCTGGCTCCGCAGAGGCACGAGCCTCTATGCCGACCTATCAGAACTCTGCTCCAGGCCAATCTAACCCGATGGCCTCACACTCGTCTTTACCTGCGGCTCCGTCCGGTTCGCCAGCACCGCAGAGCTTTGTGCCGCCTTATCAGCCCGGTCCGACAGCTTCTCAGAACTCTCTTCCGTACGTTCAATCCGGCCAGTCTCATCCGATGGCGTCACACTCCTCTTCGCCTTCGCCTTCGTCGACATCCGGTTCGCCGGCACAACAGACCTTTATGCCGCCTGAGCCTGCTCCGACAGCGTCTCACAACTCCATACCGGCGGTCCAATCAAATTCAGCTGGACCTGCGATATCTCCGGTTCCCCTAGATACCCCGACTCCAGCGATTGGACGGCGAATCCCGGTGCCAGAAGCTTTTCTCAACCGAACCATCGCACTCGGTTCGCCACAAGCTCTGCAAGCGGTTAGTGGTCCGCCGCTTGTTGATGTACCCGACCCAAACGCCTTTGAGCAGCCGGACATTATGCAACAACAGGGCTCGGCACCGCTTAATAACCCAAGTGCAAAACCAGGCAACTCTTTGTCCAACTTAATCGCCATCCCTCCCTACAATCAGCGTTCTTCCCGAACTAACATTCCGGCTCAACCATCCACCGCCAGCGCGGATTTTCCGGGTTTGTTTCAACCAACCAATCCTGACGACATTCCTGCACTAGAAAAGTTGGTAGGCGCCCCGGCCAATGCATCGGAAGCGCGGTCAGGAGCCGCAACTGAAGGACCTCTCTGGAAAGCACCAGCATCATCAACAGTGGTGCCGACCACGCCGCTAGGCTCAGGCCCGCCTGCTCCATGGGGTCAAGCTGGGGGGCCTGGTAACAACGGGCCGAATTGGGGTCCTCCCGGACTGGCACAGCAGGCGGCGACTCCCACCCCACAGACCGCTCCGCCTCCGCCATGGGGAACGCCAACACCTTCGCCCCCCGATGATGCGGCTTCAACGGGCGCCAGTTGGGCGGATGCGAGCATACCACCCGAAAGTGCAATACAGGCACTGACAGCGCCGATTGCTTCGGGGGTGCCGGCAGTAGCTCCTTTGCCGGCGCGACCTGACAATATGTCGAGCAGCAAGTCCGGCATAACGGCGACCCGTCCATTCCTTCAGGACAATACCGGAAAACAGATAAATGAACTCACCGAAGTCACGTCCGATTTTGGCGATGGCTCGGATCATACGGTACAGGTGAGCAAGCGCAAATCCAAGAGCCTGGACTGGAATGCAGTGCCGCCTGCCGCACCGGCTCCTACGAGTCAGGAGCTGCCCCAATACCAGGACATGCGCGAGACAGTCGCCGTGCCACCTCCGGTCGACAAGAAGACACCGACAGGACATGAGCCGTTCGACGTCGCGGCGCTGAATGCAATTCCAACGCCATCAGTGAAGGCGCCCAAACCGATTATGGAAGAGCCTTCAAGTACTCCAGTTAAGACCCCGCCAATTGCTCCGCCACCGCCCTCTAGACCTCGTTACAGCGATGATACCGACGGTGGTGTCCGATCCGGTGGCGCATCCGCTTTGCGCTTCAACAATAGCCGAGGCGGCGCTGAGAGCAAGAAGCGCATCTTAATCACGGCGTCCTGCCTTGCCATCTGTATCTTTATCGCGATCAGTGTATTCATACTGATAGGCGTCAAGCCGAAAACCTCCAGCACTGACAGCACACCAGCGGTAACGACCCAAACGGCGCCGCCCACCGCGCCAGTGCCGACCAGCGCAATTCCGACGTCTACAATCCCTGCACCACCACCGAAACCGAGCCCTACACCTGGTAGCACGACCACGAGCTCCACACCGCCAGTAGTACCACTTCCAGCAGACAGAAAAAAGTCGCCATCGACACCAACAGCGGTGCCCGAGCTCAAGAAGAAAAAGGCGGTTATCGCCAAAGCGGCGAAAAAATTCAAACGCTCAAAAGCCGCTAAACCTGCAGATTCCACTGCGGAAGTTGTTCCGACCGGTCCCAAACGCCGCCGAGCATACTCCACCGTTGACTCGTACATGCAAGGCGGCAACTAAGGAAATAATCCGGTTATCGCCAAAAGCGGCGAAAAACCACAATCGTGAAAAAACAGCTAAACCTGCAGAAGTTGTTGAGACCGCACCCAACCGCCGCAGAGCATACTCCACCGTCGACTAAAACATGACGCTCTCGACAATCCCAAGTGCAGGGTAAACCGTTATCGGTTTACCCGCACCGCAAAAACATGACGATCTCGTCGATCCCCATGCGCAGGTTTAAACCGTTATCGGTTTACCGCTCTGCAAAAACATGAGGATCTCGTCAATCCCATGCGCAGGTTTAAACCGTTATCGGTTTGCCGCTCTGCAAAAACATAACGCTCTCGTCAAT
>CAZISK010000237.1:0-9621 GCA_964541355.1 uncultured Candidatus Obscuribacterales bacterium | reverse complement strand
CCAGGTGAACCAAAGCCAGGTGAACCAAAGCCAGGTGAACCAAAGCCAGGTGAACCAAAGCCAGGTGAACCAAAGCCAGGTGAGCCAAAACCAGGTGAACCAAAGCCAGGTGAACCAAAGCCAGGTGAACCAAAGCCAGGTGAACCAAAGCCAGGTGAGCCAAAACCAGGTGAACCAAAACCGACGGAGCCACCCAAAACCGAAATACCCAAGCCAGCTGAAAGACCTGGGTTAGATCCAGACAAAATCGAAACCTCACCATTCGAGTCAGGCGCAAAGCCAGACCCGAAAATCGAAAGACCGGTTGCTGCAATGGAAGCAGGCAAGATGGTAGAGATCAAACTGCCTGGCGGAATCCATGCCCGAATGCCCAAAGCAGAATTGCCGGGCTTCATGGAGAAAGTGGAGAAGGAATTCAAGACAGAAGAGCTGGGCAAGATTCTCGATAAACTGATCGAAGATAAAGTCGGCTCAGAAGAAGAGCAGAAACAGCTGAAGGAGCTCAAAGCTCGATACGATAAGCTTGGTCCGGAAGCTAAGAACGAAGCAAAGATAGAATTCTTCAGAACGATAAGAGCACAACTTGGATTAGATGTAGAGACAAAAGAGCCGGACAAGGCTCGCTCCAGCCGAGTCGGTCGAGCCCTCGCCATCGGTGGAACGGTCCTCGGCGTAGCTATTCTCACAGGAGCAATACTTCATTACTGCTTGTCTAAAGAGAAGTCTGATTCCTCGAATCGCGTCAACGTCGAATTCATCAACAAGAACAAGAAATAAGCAAAGCCTCTTGGAATGCTGCAATTGCAGTCTGAACTCATTCCAACAACAAACTGCTCAACCCGCAACCAAACTTCGCCCTGGAGTTTGGTTGCCTTTCTCAGGCACTATCAACAGTGTCACGGGTCTACTCCGATTCTCATCAGTCTCTCAACGCGGTGGGTCTACTCCGATTCTCATCAGTCTCACACAACGCGGTGGGTCTAGTCCGATTCTCATCAGTCTCACAACGCAGTGGGTCTAGTCCGATTCTCATCAGTCTCACAACGCAGTGGGTCTACTCCGATTCTCATCAGTCTCTCAACGCGGTGGGTCTACTCGGATTCTCATCAGTCTCACAACGCAGTGGGTCTACTCCGATTCTCATCAGTCTCTCAACGCGGTGGGTCTACTCCGATTCTCATCAGTCTCTCAACGCAGCAATCGATCAACAACGGCTAGTCAAGAGCATTTTGCACTGGAGGGCATAAGGACTACTTTTTAAAAGCGCCTGAAATTGGTGTCAAAGTAAAAGTAGTCCTTATATTTGATGTCAAGGATAAGGACCGCTTTTCAAAAGAGGCAAAAAGCAAGGCTGAATAATCAGCATGCCTTATGGGGTGTTGTCAACGTCTTGACAGGCGGAATGATGATTGGTGCTGGAGTCTCAGAGAGCAATGATTGCTTCGCGGCTGGTGGTGCGCTTCGAGAAAGTGGGCTCGCCGTGGGCGGAGTCCACATTGCTCTTTCAAATTCACGACATTGCACCGCATACAGTGCCGAGAAAAGTCGATGCAGAGAAGCCAAACTACTTTCAGTCCTTGGCGGCGGCTTCACGATGGCGCTTGATCTCGTTGATTGCCCAGCGCGCTCTGGTCTTCTGATTCGCCGGAGTCTTTTCGTCCGCCAACAGAGTTTCATATGCATCGGTAAGCGATCTGAGTACGCTATTTGCTTCCAACTTTACCGACCGACCGTTAGCCTTAGTTATGAGTTGGGTGAGTATCATGATTCCGGTCGACTCATCGTCTTGACCGGGCGCGCCTTGCGCCAGCATCCATGCAGCCGCAAGCTTTACACGTTCATCAGGATGAGAGAGTGCCGTCTCGCGAATTTTCTTCGCAACCGGGCTATCTTTTGCGAACGCATTTTCACCGAGCCCGAAATGAACAATCGCCTTTATCGCTTCGTTGGATGTCGCCTTGCTGGGTTTTTCCTTGGCAGCGTCAATCGCAGCGGTCAGCTTTGCTGCATTAGCTGGAAGATCTTTGCTGTCAGTCGGTTTCAAACCGCGAGTAACATCGACCAACAGTCCCTTATCACTTTCCATCTCAGCTTCAAGATCCGCTATTACAGCAGCTTTCGCTTTATCGCTCTTCTTCATTCTGGTGATAAACGTTTCCGCATCGCGACGGATGCGCTCAGGATAACGAGCGTGCTGCTTCGCAAGGACGAGAGCCATCGCGGATTTTGCGTCTTCGGCGTCGGGACTCTGCTCGGCAAGCACCATGCACGCAGCCAATGAAACGGCCAGGAATTCGCTTGTCACCGCTTCCTTCAGGACCTTCAAAGCATTATCGTCGGCCTTCAACTTCCCATCAGGTGAGCGGAGCGAGAAGATATCCTGAACTGCCGTGTTGATTGCCTCCGCTTTGGGGGCTTTGGCGAATGCGCTGATCCTTTCGCAAGTCTTCGGACGATCGGCAGTCGGAAACGTCGCTTCACAAGCTATGTTCAGCCCACCGACAGAATAGCGACTGAGCTTGCTGACAAGATCCAGCCATTGACCTGCTTCCTTCTTCAACTGAGGATTAGTCGAGTCCTTGTTCAGTCCTTTGAGAACTTCCACCGCGCGGCTCATCTCGGCTTCGTTTGGCGTCGTCAGCATCAAGGCCCATGCTCCAGCCATTCTCACCTTCTCACTTCTGTGCTCCATAGCTCTGGTGTACAGGTCGAGAACCGGATCTGTCGGGCCGACAGTCTGCTTGCCCATCTTTTGTTTAACGGACATGACAGCCTTGACCACTTCGATCTCGTCGACGTTTTCCTTATCGAGAATCTGGTCGAGCTCTTGCTGAGCCGTAGCCAGCGATTTCTTGTCAGAACGGATTATTGCATAGGCAAGTACGCTGCCGTCTTTTTTCTCTTTCGCGAGATTCTTTCCTTCCTGCATAATTTCGAGCAGTTTCGCTTTGTGCGGCGATTTCTCAATGCTTTTTTCGAAATTTGCAAGAATCTCCTCCGCTTCCAATCTGTAAAATTTCAAATCGCGAGGGCTGCTTGCATATTTGTACGGCGTGTCGATTATCGCTTTGAGCGCCTCTGTCGCTTCCATCAGGTCATCGCCATCACCCCGATACAGCATATAACGACTGGCTATCAACCTAACGCGAGTACGCTTATCATCTCTGCATTGCCTGAGAGCCGAGAGAAGAACCTCATCATTCTCCGGATTTTTATGCCATTCGTAACCTTCGACGGCCTTTGCAATCGCTCTGATTACATCCTCGGTCGACTTGCTGCTGTCAGTAAGGTTATCGAGGATCGAATTCTTACGAAGTTGGGCCGACGAAGTCGTGTCTGGATTCTTCGTGCGCGCGTCGACGACGTTGCGGGTGATACCATCACGCAACCAGCGTACGTTATCTGCAGCACATTCGCGCAGCTCAGGCGATTTATGGAATTCGGCAATCGCCTCCAGAAGCTCGGCGGAAGAACCGTCACGACAGTAGTTGCCGAGCAGGTTGATCATTGTCTTCCGGAATTTGACTTCTTTGTCATATCTAGGATCGCCTTTATCTGGAAAACCAGCTTGAGCAGTGATGGCGAGATAGAGAATCTTTGCGACCTGCTCCTTAGTCATTGCTTGATCGTGCTTGACGTCATCTTTGTCGGCATCACTCATCTGGATGAGTGCGGCAAGAAAAATGTTCTTTATGTCCGGATGCAAGTCAGGCTGTTGCGTCAGGATTTTTTCCACGCACCACTTCACTGCCGCCCCTCTCTCCTTGCAGCCTTGCTTGGAAAGCTCGAGGAATGCAACGCTTGCCTCATCGATCGTGACGTTCCGCCAACGATTGGGCATATCCGCGCCCCGATTGACGATGATCCACAACAATCCTTGTATGGCCTTAGTTCTCGTATCAGAGTCCTTACCTGTTTTGGCATCCTTTATGAGTTCATTAAGAGCATCAGTGTATTTTTTGTCTACGCCGTCTGTGGAATCCTTGAAGTATTGCTGCGTGGTTTTGCCACCAAACCAACTACCAACCTTGTCAGCGCCAAACTCGATGAGTCCGCCGACACCGGAATACGTACTATCCACGGCGCCTTTCCATGCCTCGCGGAAGTTTTTGTCGAACAAAATGGGACGAGACTCTTTAAGGCGCTCTCCATACCAGTCCAGGTGTTTGAACTGCTGGTCTTCCAAAATTTTTGTCACATGAGCTTGCAGCTTTTCGATACTCTGATCTGACTTCGGATCGAGCGGCGGCTCCTCCGGGAATTTAACTTCGCGAATTCTTCTAGCCACCCGAGGATCAAGCTCTTTCTTCATGGCTTCGTTCATCAACTCACGTAAGCCCGGGATCTGCAGATCACCAGCTGCTTGAACAACAGCGAGCCGAACTTTGGCAGAGCCGATGCTATCAGCGTCTTTAAGGTGTCGAACGATCGTAGCTACAGTAGGATCACCCTGCTTCATGAATTTCTCTTTGTTGTCGGCGCCTTTTCCGGTATAGCGGTACCAGGCGACGTTATCGCCCTCTTTGAATTGATAATATCGGCCCAGAACAAGCGTTCTATCCTGTCCTTCGACGAGACGACCTTCGAACTCGGCGACCGTCATCGAATCCTGCTTCTCAGGTACCGTTCCAGAGTACTGGCAACCGAATGATGCCAGGGCGGTGATGCAGGCCGCATGAAGGTCTGGATATTCACCTGCAAAGGAGTAGTCTTCAGATTCACGAGCACGACTGCGCGGATTCAGCATGTCGAGCAATCTAGCCTTAAGATCGGTGGCAATACCTTTGTCACCGCCGGTAATGGCTCGCGCATTCTTCAAAACTTCCACTTTGAGCTTTTGCGAATCTTGAGTGTTAGGCCAACTGAGAACCGACAGTAGCTCTTTGCGCTCAGCAGTGCTTAGTTTTGCGATGTCCATCTGTTTAACTGCAGCTATGCTGAGTTCTGTTTTGGTTTTTGACAAGCACTTGAGAAGATTGGCGTTGAGCATCTCAGGTGTGATCTTATAGTCCTCTCCGTCGACCTTGATTGTGCCAAGCTCTTTAAGCGCCACCAGCGCCTGGAATTTTTCCAATCGCACTTCGTCCGGCTGAAGCTTGATCGTTTTTTCTTTCGCTTCGCCCTTCTCCATTACTATAATTTTTCGATCGACTGCCGTCGTCTCGACTGTTTGCTGCGCAAGGAACTTCAAGTTCTTTACGTAATCCGAGGCAAATGCGCCTTCCTTGCCGCCCTCTTTTTTCCAACGGCGATCGCAGTCTTCCAGCGCTTGTTTTCTATCAGCGACCTTGTCGTGATCGTTGGCGAATAGAATCTCTGTTGCCAGCGCGCGGGTGTCAGAATTTTTCTTGCTGTCGCTCATGAGCTCTTTGAGATCGGCGCGCAACGCATCCGCCGTTAACAGATAATATTTCGCTCGATATCTCTGTTGCGCGACGTATCCGTTCTTCGATACCCGGATCTCCTCGTCCATGATGTCGTTGAGCAGGAAGCCTAGCGATACGTCTTCGGTATCGATCATGGCGAGCCCGACCAACTCTCGATTGTTGGATTTTTTGGCGACATCGATAAGTGCACCGGCAAGTCCGTGATTGTCGAGCTTGCCCATGCGCCACATCATCTTGGCGGCGCCCATCTTGAGTGAGTCCGAAGGAGCGCTTTCTGCCAGCCGTTCTACGAAGCTGGTCAACTCATTGCGTCCGACCGAGACATCGATCGTCGACTCGGCAACGTCATTCCAATTTTTTCCGTCGTACTCTTTGTGAGCCGGGATGGTTACTTTGCGGCTGAGCACCGTCTCAGGCAGCTCACCCTTATCATTCGCTTGCAGCACCAGGGCCAAACACGCAGCAATTAGCTTTTCCTGCGAAGATTGCGGCTCGCCTGCGCCGACTTTGCTTTGTATCTCCTGGCGGAACTTTGGTTCGAACTTTCCAGACTGGCCGCAGATGTGATTCCACACCGCCGCTTCATCCGATTGCGTGAAGAGCTTGGACAGATTGGCGACGAACTTCTGGCGATCAGGATTGTTCGGTGGCAGAGCCATAGCCGCTTTACCATCTCTTACCAGCTTTTCGATGCGCTCGCGAGTTTTGGCATCGGTGGTTTCCGCCAGCATGGTCTTGGACAGACGATCCAGCATCACTTCCATGGATTTGCGAACTTTTTCGTCTCCAAGATCGAATTTGGCCGGCTTGGTGTCGTCCCCATCTTTCTTGACTAGACGTTCGGGAGTGCCTCTGTCGTCGAGAGCACGATCCAACGCTTGCTGGGTCGACCAACCCATGTGGTTATCGATCCGATTTTTGATATCTGTAGCCACTATCGGTCCGAATATGGCGATACCATCGACCGCCAATACACCGTGTCCAATCGTATTCAACAGGCTGGCGGATTCGCCGGCAGCTTTACCGATCCCGAACGCCTTCTTGAAGGTCGAGAGACCAAGCCCACCGCCGATGTCGGCAAGAATGAACACGTGACTCGCGGTATGAATTCCGTCTTTCCATGGCTTCGGCAATTTGTGATCTATGATGTGATGTGACAGTCCCGCCATACCGACGGCGAAACGACCCATAGACATGGCACGAGCACCCCAGCTTACGCCTTTCGCGAATACACCGGCGCCACCATATGCAGTGAGTCCCACATCCATGACGAACTTGCCCCATTTGACGCCATGATGCCAGAAGCCTACCTGAGGTAGTTCACACTTTGCTGGATTCCAATCCAGCTTCCAGCCATAGAGCCATCGATTTACTTCGTCCGGTCCTTTGAGAAGCTGTATGCTGCCCATGGCAGTCATCGCCGGGATATATTCATCCGCCGATTTCTCAATGACGAACTCCTCATCACGCGAGAAATTCAAACTGCCGTCCGGATTCTTCCCTTTGAAGGTCCAGTCAGGATAAGGCTGTCCGTCCGCACCTTTGATTTTGTATTTTTCGCCGACCTTAGGTTCGGCGTTTTCGCCCAAACCATTGATCGCACGAAAGTCAGCCATCGTATTCTTTGTGCCGACCGGATCACAACCAAGCCAGTAGTTGTAGCTGTACCAGCTCGTGGTTTGATACGATACGGTACCTTTGATGATGACCTTTCCGCCCTTCTCTTCAACGCTGGTTACGCGCTGACTGACAAAATCGTAGGGCACGCCGATGTTCGGATGAATACTTTCATTGAATGGATGATCGCCGACTCTCAAAAAGGCTTTCGGATCCTTCTTGGCGACCAGGTCTTCAACGGCTTGTCTATAAGGATCAAGAGCCTTATCGACTTCTTTATGGTGCTTCGCCAACCAGGCTTCGAACCCTTTGGTGTCTTTGTTGCTGGCTGGGATCTGTTTCCTCAGATCTAAACCATCAAGAGCGGCAACATTGAACTTAAGCAATCTGCCTTTCTTGCCGAATTCCATCTCAACTCCGAGGGCCTTCAGTTCATTTATCGCCTCTTCTGAGTTGTGGATACCGTCGATGGACTTCATCGCCTGAGCATAGTTGCGCAAGCGGTTGCCGAGATTGACGACGTACATAACGCGCTCGCGCCATGCCGGAATGTCTTCAACATTCTTCGGAGGCATCCAACCTTTGGGGATACCATCCGGACCATACTTTTTACGACCTTCCTCACCAAAGCACTTCCGCAGCGTATCTACGACATCATCAGCTTCGAATCGCAGGCTCTTCTCTCTAATCTGACCCTTGGTCGTATACAGCCATTCCACTGAATTGATCAATGTAGCTACGTTCTCGAGCTTCTCAGAAGGATTGAGCAATTTCTCGGCGTTGTCTTCCATGGTGAACCTGATGCGACCTTCTTTCGCATACAACTCCATCAATCTTGGCGGAATCGGACGCCCGTGCTCGATCGGCAGCTTCATCGGGCAGCCGGTTGGAATCGGCAATCCCATGTGATAACCGATATCGACGAATGCTTCCGGAACAGCGCTCGAAAGCCATTCCGTGCAAAGCGGATATGCTTTCATGATGGCGTCGTAATCACCAGTTTCGGCCTTATCCAGCGCTTCGTAAGTTTCCTTTCTGCGTGCCTCTTCCTTGGGCAGATCCGCACAGATACTCATCTTGCGTTCGAATTCGAGTAGCTGTCTCAGCCTGGTCTGGGTGAGGCCATCGCTGTCCTCTTTGAGCATGGCGGTGAGCAACTTGATCCGCTCAGCGCCGTTTTCTTCCTTTTTAAGCTTTTCGAGGTTGACTTTCACTTCCGGGCGCCCACAATCATTGATCATGGCGGCGAGCAAATTATTGCGCTGCTTTTCCGTTGCTTTGACGACTTCCTTCAGCCTCTTCGCTTGAGCTTCGTCTTTGAACAGTTCAGTAATAGCTTTAATTGATTCTGCGCTCGGTCTGTCGTCGAGCATGGCTCCAAACAGTTTGACGTTGCTTTCATGCTTGAGAATCTGCTCGAGAAGCTGTTTTTTGCGAGCGTCGGTTTCATCCTTCAAGAGCTCTTTCACAGTCTCTACTCGATCGAGGTCGCCCTGGTCATTGAGAAGAAGGTTGATCTTCGCTTGTTTGTCTTTGTTCTCCTCGTGTCCGAGGAGCTCTCTCAAATCCTTTACCCCAGCGACACCATCTTCTCTAATCAGCGTGAGATAGATCTGCTGTCTGGACTGATCGCGCTCGCCGGTCAGGTAGAAATCTTTGAAATCCGGCAGAGTCTTCATCACGGTCTCGCGGACAATCTTGTATCGGCGCTCGACTTCGCGCTCTTTTACAAGCATCTCTTCCAGGATTTTGCGTTTTTCAGGAGAGCTTTCCGCCGGCACAATCTCGCGACGTGTCTCTGTGTCCATCTTGCCGTTAATGAGCAGCTGCAAGATTTTCATTCGCTCTGCGTTCGACTTTTCACCCTTGAGTTTTTCCAGAAGCTCTTTCCTGGAGTTATTTCCTTCTTTAGAGAGCAAGTCCTGAGCCTTGGTCGGGAGATCGGCGGGCACATAGCGTGCACTTTTGTCGACCTCTTTATCCGCTTTTTTGGGCTGATCGTCTTTTTTCTCGTCTGCCTTGTCTACAGGTTTTGCAGGTGCATTGCCTTTGTCGCCTTTGTCATCGGCCTTATCTTTAGGCTCGTCATCCTTATCGTCATCGTCATCGGCTTCGCCTGGTGCCTGAAACGTGTCCTGGTCTTTCGCCTTATCAGAGTCATCGCTCTTCGTGCCATCATTGGTTGGCTTAAAAATTTCATCGGCGAAAGGATTGGTGTCTTTCTTTGTTTTGTCATCATCCGCGCCAAATGCGGAAGTCACGTCAACGCTCGTAATAATTCCCATCGTTCAGTGTTCTCTTGAATAGAATCCGACTACACACAATTCGCCGCGCGTTGGTATCTATAGAATTGCCACCGATTTTTGACACATTTCCCTGCTGCGAGATGGTGATTACCGCAGTTTTTTCAAACATTTGTTTTGATATTGTCCAAACCCACCCAAAACTGTGCTTTTGCACAGTCCGCCAGGGTGGGCTTTTCCGCATTTCAGGCGCAAAAATTTTTCCTATATATTATTGATATAGCGAACGATCCCGGTCGAGGGCCCCTCTACTTGGCTTGCACCTTCTTCTCAGCGGGTTTTGCCAGTTCGATATCAAGGGTGATGGCAACTTC
>CAZISK010000236.1:0-9639 GCA_964541355.1 uncultured Candidatus Obscuribacterales bacterium | reverse complement strand
CGATTGTAAGACAATCAGCGCCAATTGACGGTTGCCATGCGCAAAAGGTTTTGCTCCAGCCTCCGAACGCTCGTTAGGGCAGGCCGCAACCCTCGCTGCGATCACATCCTGAGATAATTAGCTTTATTAAACCTCTGCCAATGTATGCTGGAATATGCTGGAATTTGTTTGTTACCTTCTAAAAACAAAGTCATGGCTACTGAACTTCAACAATTTATAACTACAATTGCCCAGCTTCGAGCGCCTGACGGCTGCCCCTGGGACCGGGAGCAAACGCATAAGACGCTGGCGCGTTATCTCCTTGAAGAAGCTTACGAAGTCTTGGAAGCTATTCATGCTGATGACAGTAAGAAGTTATGCGAAGAGCTTGGCGACCTGCTTTTGCAGATCGTGCTTAACGCGCAGGTTGCCAAGGATAATAATGATTTTGATATCGAAGATGTGGCTCGCGGGATCAATCAGAAAATGATCGCCCGGCACCCTCACGTGTTTGCAGACAAGAAAATCGACTCTGCCGGTGAGGTGAAGGTGCAGTGGGAAGAGCTCAAAGATGCGGAGCGCAAGAAAGACAATCCCGATCATTCGGCAATGGATGGAATTTCGAAAACGTTGCCGGCATTGCTGCAGGCCCTGAAGGTATCGGAGAAGGCCGTGAGCCAGGGTTTTGAATGGCGCACCGAGGGTGATGTCTGGGAAAAACTGGAGAGCGAACTCGCCGAGCTGCAAGCCGCAATCTCCAACCCGGAAATGGATCATCCCGAAAAACATGTCAGTGCAAAACGTGAGATAGAGCTGGAGTTCGGAGACGTCCTCTTCTGCCTGGTAAATGTGGCAAGATGGCATGCAGTCGATCCGGAGGGCTCTTTGATCCTCGCTATTGAAAAATTCAAGACGAGATATCGAAGCATGGAAGAGGCAAGCGAGCGACCACTTAAAAAACTTTCGAAGGACGAGCTCGAAGAGCTTTGGGTGAATGCAAAACAGGTTACCTCCGGTAAGGCATGTCAGAGCAGTTAAAACAACTTTCTCGGTATCTGATCCCCCATCCGCTCCTCTTCGGTGCGCTGCCACTTCTTCTGTTTTATGCATTCTTCGCGATGCTGCAAAATCAGTCCTTCCTCGTAATACCGCCCCTGGTGGTAATCTGGACGGCTACGGTCATACTGAATTTGTTGTTGCTTGTTGTATTTCGAAAACCGGAAAAGGCGGCCTTCGCCACCACCATTTTCGTGACGATCTTCTTCACCATGACCTATCTATTCGTCTTCAGCAAGGTGCTGAGCTCAGACGCGCTGGTAAAAACATGGGGCGTCGCTCTGATTCTAATCGTCTGGGGTTTGCTCTTCACCTGCCTGTTCATAGTGATAATCACCAAGAAATCGCTTACCAGAGTGACCAGGATAGCCAATGAAGTAGGCTTGTGGCTGGTCCTTCTGGAAGTTATCGTGATTGTCGGGCACGATCTTCAGGTCAACCTGATGTGGCAGCCTCAAATGAAATCGCTCTTCTTGCAAGCTGACGAAATTTCATTCAACGAGACCAGACTGGCCTGGCAAAATCGCAAGCCCGACAAGCCTCTTCCTGATGTTTACATGATCATCCTGGATGAGAATCCAAGTCACGCAGTTCTAAAACGCTACTTTGATTACGACAATGAATGGTTCATCGGCGAGTTGAGGAAACGCGGGTTCGTAGTAGCCACAGGCGCGCATTCCAACTATCCTCGCACCCAGCATACTCTTTCAAGTATGTTTAACATGACCTACATCAACGACCTCGCCAAAATCTGCGGGCAAGAAAGCACCGACTGGTCGCCCACCTTTGAATTGATTGATAACGGCAGAGTCTTTCAGCTCTTCAAAGCCGCCGGTCACAAGATGTTTGCTTACGTCTCCTATCCACAGCTGAGCACCTACATAAACGATCGATTTATCAAGACGACATTCTTCAACTACTTCATGCAACAGTTCTTGCAGACTACGGCGATCGGTTTGCTTCCAGGAACCCACGAATTCAACAATCAGATGGCGCGGGAGCAGAGGCTCAACATTCTTTCGCGACTGCACGAACAGGCAGAAAACAAAGAGCCCAAAATTGTTTTTGCACATATCTATCTGCCGCATGAGCCCTTTATCTTCGACGCCAAAGGTAACTCCGTAGAGGTGGCTGAAGAGATTGAAGGAGAGCGGTGGGCCAAGGTCACCAGAGATGGGTTCAAGGATCAAACGATATTCATCGAGCATAAAATGATTGAGCTGGTCGATAAGATTCTCGCCAACTCCAGAAGCCAACCGATCATCCTGATCCAGGGCGATCACGGACCCAACTCGACCGGTTTCGTAACATCGAAGGAGCTCAACGATGATGTCACGGTAGAGCGCTACGGCATCCTTTCAGCCTATCTGGTACCTGAATCGATGAGAGGCACCATAAGCAATACCATTACTCCGGTCAATGTTTTCCGGGCGATTATGAATCACCTTACCGAAAAAGAGAGCTTTCCACTACTGGAAGAGCGCATGTATTACAGCCCTTATCCGCTGGCTTTCAAATTTTCGGATATAACCGAGCGCCTCGGCAAGCTCGACAAAGGAGAAGAATAGGTAGAACGGAATGAGCGCTTAGAGCGGCGTTCCGGTGCTGGAAACCTGTGGCTCGACTTTCGGGTTCTCCGAGTCTTGCGGTTTTTTCTCTTCGACCGGTCCTTTGGCTATCTTCTCTTTGCCGCTCTGCTTCGCGACTGCTTTGACACCCTCTTTTGCTGCAGATTTGCTGGCTTCCAGCTTGGTTTTGGAGATTTTGAGCGGTATGTTGTTGTCGAGGGCCAGATCAACAAATTCAAGCGAGTCTTTGTATTGGCGCAAGGTCGGCAGTATTGTAGTCAGCCGCCCCAGTCGTTGGGTCAGCGCGGTGTCAGGGATGCCGAGCTTCAAGACAAGCTGCTTGGTCTGGACACTGACGTCGAAGGGCTTGCGCATATCGACGAAATCGACTTGATCGTTCGTCTGCTTTTCGATGTATGCAACCCAGGTCGCCCACTGCTTAACGTCTAAAGCAGTCATTTTGAGATTGCTGGAGGCGTAAATCTTAAGCGCCGGTGGAGTGACACGCGGAAACTTCGCAAGCGGGATCATCCGTCCGGACTCGGAGATAACGGCATGAATCGGCTGGGCCGGGTCGTAGCCGAGCGAGGCCCAGGGCTGCTCCTCGAGAACCTCAACCACCACATGCGGGCGAGGGAAAGCGTATCGTCTCACGAACGCATTGTTAATCGTCTCCAGAGACTCGACCCTTTTCTCTTGAGCTTTCGGATCGAGCTCGAACACTGGAGTGTAGAGGGCATCCATCAATACCTTGCGGATCTGCTGGGTGGAAGTGAAATGATTCCCTTTCACCACGATTTCGTGGTCGCTGTCGCTGACAGACCAGGGCAAGTATGCAAATCCGGCAAAGCAGACGCTCAATATGGATACAAGTAGAAACAGGCGAAACAATTGACGGCGCAGCCTTGTTCCTCGGGCTTGCTTTCGCTTGCGCCTGCGGCTCTTGATCCAATCTTTTCTTTGATCGACAGGGAGCATTATTTACAGTTCGCCTCCGCCGTGCTCTGAGAGCCTATCTCAAGACTGGTCAAATGTTCAAGTCTGAAAACGCCGGAAAAGACTTCCGCGGCAGAGCCCACAATTAGAACATGATTGTCGTCTCTAAAATTGATCTGTAAAGGACCGCCCGGCAGTTGCACCGTAACATCGCGAGAGAGCAGACCCTCGAGAACGCCAGCAACGACGACAGCAGCCGCACCGCTGGCACAAGCCAGAGTAAATCCACAGCCGCGCTCATAGACATAGCATCGCACCAGCTCCGGTGATACCACTTGCACAAATTCGACGTTGACCCCTTCAGGGAAAGAGGGCGAGTTCTGAACCTGATGTGCAAGCACTGTCAGAGCTTCTCGGGCTGTTCCATCCAATCTTTCGGGCTCCTTCAGTTTGACCGAACCGGATCGGCCATCGACTTCGGTGGCCGAAGTCCATCCTGACCAAACCCTGGTATCGAAAATCACGCCGTGGGGGTTGCCCATTCCTACTGCTACCACATTGGTTTGAACGTCACCAAGGGCGATGTCAAACTTGATATAACCCTCAGCCACGGTGTCTGGCAGGGCCGGAATTGCACCGGCATCAAGTATGGGCTCTTTGACGTCGACGGAGATGCGCCGTTCGGCACCAAAAGTGATGGATACTGCGCCACCTGCCGTCGAAATGCAAAAATTCGGTTGCCCAACTCCGCCGCGAAGACGAGCCCACAGTGCCAGGCATCGAAGACCGTTGCCGCACATGGCCGCGTTAGTGCCGTCAGAATTAGTGAAAACCCAGCTCAGCTCGCACGCATCTACCTGCGGGTAGGTACTCGTCAATGCAGTCACTGCCTGACGATACTGACTTGCCAAGAAGGAGGCTCCGCCTTCAACCGCTGTGCCGTGACGGACCGGGAACTCCCCCGAGGCCTTTCTTCCTCTGCTTTTCACCTGGGTCTCGAAAGGCTCGACCTCGCTTGCGCCATAGATTGGCATTGCCAGAATGACGCCATCGGCACCCACGCCGAAATGGCGGTCGCACAGACGCGGAGCTAACTCTTTAATAACTCGAGGCCAGTTGGCCAACAACGGTGCAAGAGCCGGGTCATAGACCAGCTCTCTGGCGTCTATAAGGACAAAATCATTCCCCAGACCGTGATACTTGGTGAAGGGGAGCAGTGCTCTCAAATCGGACGCCTCTCGAATGTGTGGCCCTATTAAATGACATATGAATTATAACGTCCGGGCTTGACATGGTCCGACTATTGAGAAGTCTCTAAGTTATAGTCTAGCTGTCGCATATACATTTACAAACTATTGAGTGCCTGGACCGAATCATGGTGCTCAATTTATATATTTATGTTGAAGTTGCTGCTCAAGGCAAAAATCGGGTCAAAAACCGGAATGCCAGGGAGCGCAGCCACGGAGGTCGAAATTCGCGTCAATAAACGGCGCCAGCGAACGCATATCAATACAGACTGATTGTTTTCGCGTATTTAATTTAGTAAGACTAATGCCGCAATAAGCCACACCTTCTATGAACTCGTAACACCGCGCTACACATGAGAGTTTCCGCATACTCGCACCACCGCTTGGCAAGCGGGTTATCCGCCCCCAGTCACAACTGTGTTTAGTTGATAAAAACAAGCGGTTGACCAGGAGTCGGCTCGATCCGGGCAAGAAGCGCGAAACCGGCGCCTGTTAGCGAAAGTATTAAATTTGTTAAATATTACTCTTGACTTGTAGGGGTGGACATAAATCGCGGGTATTTATCAAATACCAGGTATTAATCCGGTATTCCATACGATCAATCTGCGACGGATATGTTTCGTCTCAGTACAGGTATAACCACGTTTTTAATTAGGCTGGAAATATGTTCAATTCCCATTCTTCATATCAACATGTACCGACCCGGCAACAGGTCATCGCTCTCAATCAGAGCTACCCGTGCCCACGCTGCAACTGTGGTGTGCTTGAGCTGTATGGATATACCGAGACATTCAAATGCAATGGTTGTACGAGGTCATTCGTTCCACTGCGCAATGGGCGTTGTCTCTATCCATCTAATCGGATGGGATGGAAGATTTCGCCAACCTACTGGTGGGACGGTCTGCGCTGGCATTGGGCGGGGACGACGGCAACAGCAGGCCAGCTGGCTGCCATCGTATTCTTATTCACGATTCCTTTGATGGCAGTGAATAGTGCGTTTTATTACTTCAACCTCTGGCCTAACCGTCCGGATTGGCTCCATCCACTCCTGCTTTCTCTTGTCGTCGGTCTGATCATGCTCCAGGCGATATACTTTCTGTGTTGTGATGATTTCGACTTTATGTCAAAACGAAGAACAGCCAGGTAGTGCCGTCTAAATCAAAATCTTTCAGGAAATCAGGTAAAGGGGAGGCAGAAAATGTCTCCCCTAATGGCACGTACTCGCCAAAGCCGGGCGGCGATGATAACGCAAGCGATCATGAGGAAGCTCCACATATTCCAGTGATGCTGGAGGAGTGCCTGGAGTTGCTCAACATACGCCCCGGAAAGGTGTATGTCGACGCCACGGCAGGGGCCGGAGGACATTTGCTGCGCATCGCCGGTGATGCCGGTCAGGAAAGCACTATATTCGGTGTCGATCGAGATCGATATGCGATCGAGCGATTACAAGAATTAGTACCTACCAACGTTAGATTGATTCATTCAAATTACGCCCAGATGAGGCAGAGACTTGCAGATCAGGGTGTCACCACTATTGACGGTGGCATCCTTGCTGACCTGGGCATGTCCTCAATGCAACTGGACGAGGCAGAACGAGGCTTCAGCTTCCTGCGTGACGGTCCTCTCGATATGCGAATGGATCAATCCAAGGGGCAAACCGCGGAAGACTTATTGAACACAGCCAGCGAACATGAGCTCGCCGATATCATCTTTCGATATGGCGAGGAGCGCTTCTCCAGACAGATTGCACGATCGATTGTCTATCACCGTCCAATAAAAACCACAGGTGAGTTATCCGATCTGGTGAGCAATACATTGAGAAAATTTCAGAAACAGAAGACTTGGAAAGACGGCTCCGGACAATCGAAACACCAAGCTACTCGAACATTCCAAGCTATTCGCATGGCAGTAAATGAAGAGTTGCAATGTCTGGAAAAATTTTTAGAAGACGCTCTTGCAATGCTCGCACCGGGCGCGAGACTGGCGGTTATAACGTTCCACTCGCTTGAAGATCGAATGGTTAAGCAATTTCTCAGAACTGCATCGGCAAGCTGCATTTGCCCGCCCCGACAGCCGGTTTGCACGTGCAACAAAACGTCGCAATTGCTGATAATTACTCGTAAACCGCTTGTTGCCAACGAGAAAGAAGTACTTGCCAATGTACGCTCCCGTAGTGCTAAACTGAGGGCAGCAGAAAAGTTGGTTTAGGAAATATATATGACCGCTAGCCTCAAATCGCCGCCCCGGCGCACTTCGCAGGTAGTCAGTTTTACTAACAATCGAGCCCAACGTAGCACCACCGGCGCCTCCACGACGCAGACAGCAGTGGCAGCCGCGACCAGAGGCACTTGGCCCGTCGCATTTTCCGACAATGCTCAAGCTGTACAAGTGATGCCGCAGCCGGTTCCAGCAGCCAAACCACATCTGGTACCAGTCGAGACTCCAGCTACAAAGACGCGCAAGCAGCCTGTACTTATAAAGGTCAACCGGGCACTTCAGGCGGTGCTCATTGCACTATGCGGAATAGCTATCTGCGTATATGGCCTCGACGTCGTCGTATCGCACGATGTCGGCAAGCTGCAAGAGCAAGCCAGAAGAACCAGCGAACAAAATTCCGAACTTTCAGCCCAGTTGCTGAAATCAATATCATATGGCGAAATTCAGGACAGCGTAGTCGGAAGATTCGGTCTACGCGTGCCCGAACAGGTTTTGATCATCAAAGAACAAGCTCCACCCCAGGCAATCGCATATAAGATGCATAGACACCATCTGCCTTTGATGTCAGGATACTAATGCCCGAGAGGGCCAAAAAATAGTTTAATAACAGACGATGATTTAGCGCTAGATTATCGGAGATCTGCTTTGCCGGGCCCAGCGGTCGACATTAACACGTACCGGAGAACACGGAAGCCGAGAGGTCGTCCACGCTCTCCTCAGTGGCGTTTGCGCATATGGCAATTTGTTTTGATTGCCTGTGTTGCCGGAATCGTGGTGCGTCTCTACTACTTGCAGATCCATCAAGGCGGGGACCTGACCAGCAAGGCCTTCGTCCAGCGTCAGAAAACCAATCTGCTCGTTCATCGGGGAGCGATAACCGATCGGCACGGTTTGCCGCTTGCAATCGACACCACCAGATACGATATCTTTGTTCATCCAAGACTTCTGAAAGTAAGCAAAGAAGAGGCGGCCGATAAGATCGCCAAAATCACAGGCAAACCGGAAGATCGAGTTCTGAAGCTGCTGAACGGCCGCCACCAGGTCGTGACGGTAGCAAAGCATCTGGAGCGCGAAGTAGTCGATCAGCTGCAAAAGCTCAATTGGACCGGTCTCGACATCGTGCCCAGGCCGTTCCGCCACTATCCGGAGGGGACGCTGGCAGCCCACCTTCTGGGATACGTCAATATCGACACGGCTGGCCAGGGCGGAGTGGAACAGTCGCAGCAGGACACTTTGACCAGTACGGGAAAGATACCAAAGCCACAGCTGGACGGTCGCGGCAAGACAATCCTTCTTCCACATAAAGGACCGACCTGGGACATAACACCACCGCTGGGGCGTCATTGCGAGCTCACAATCGATAACTCGCTTCAACACCTGGCGGAAAAAGAGCTGTTCGCCATGGCAGCCCATTCACAATGCTCCAAGGCTACAGCAATCATCATGGATCCCACCAATGGTGAAATTCTTGCCTGGGCCAATTATCCGACTTACGATCCTAATGATTATTCAAAGTTTCCATTTGGCACTTTGAAGAACTGGGCCATGGTCGACGTTTATCAACCTGGATCGACGTTCAAAGTCGTGACTGTCTCCTCTGGACTGGAGACGGGTAAAATCAACGCGCACGATACATTCAGCGATGCAGGCGCCTTTTCAATTGGTCGGCGCACCATTCATAACAGCCACGGCGGTAACGGCACGATCGATCTTCTTCATCTCTTCATCCACTCCAGCAACATCGGAGCCGCCAAGGTCGCGCTTAGAATGACCCCGAAAGAGTTCTACGACAAGCTGTATGACTTTGGTCTGGGGAGAAAATCCGGCATTGACCTGCCTGGCGAGTCGAGAGGTCTTTTGTTGAATTGGAAACACTGGAAGCCTATAGATCAGGCAACAACCGGATTTGGACAGGGAGCGATTGCCGTCACGCCATTGCAATTGGTGGCAGCCGTGGGCACCGTGGCTAACGCCGGAACATGGGTTCAACCACACTTGATTAGACGCACATACGATCCCCGCACCGGCGTGACCGAGAAATGGACCGAGCCGGAACGCAGACAGGTTCTCAAACCGGAAGTGGCACGACTGGTCTCTCGCCTCCTGGCTGACAATATCACACAGGGCTCGCAAATAGCAGGCAAGAGCGTTCCAGGATATCGCGTGGCTGGAAAGACCGGTACCGCCC
Source organism: uncultured Candidatus Obscuribacterales bacterium (assembly GCA_964541355.1). Classification (GTDB taxonomy): domain Bacteria; phylum Cyanobacteriota; class Vampirovibrionia; order Obscuribacterales; family Obscuribacteraceae; genus JADYXR01. The sequence goes on along the minus strand of CAZISK010000236.1, from coordinate 448 downwards.
AGAAGGTCCGCGAAGGCGGACGCGGCTATATACACGGGCAGACAATCGCATCTTTCGTGGGATTCCTGCCTTACGACGATCCGCAGATTCTCTGCCTGGTTGCGATAGACAACCCGCAGACCGATGGACGCTGGGGGAACACCGTAGCTGGACCGGTATTCAACGCCATAGCGCGAGAAGCAGCTCGTTTGCTTGCAATTCCAGAATCGTATAAAACAGAGGTTATTAAAGGTAAGTTCGCCGGGCCCGATGGCAAACTGGTTCCGCTCAGCGAAGCACCATCTGTGAAATATGCAGCCGACTTGCAGAAGATCAAGAAACAGCCTGATAAACCGCCACAACCGGTTAATCATTGATGCATGAGTTGATTGCACATGCAAAGCAATAAGCCCGATGAGTGTGGACAATCGGAAGAGAAGAAAGAGTTGAAGGCGATTGAGACGCAAAC